>CAZKGB010000179.1:0-5786 GCA_964551935.1 uncultured Lentimicrobiaceae bacterium
TGGCTGCGTTTCCGCGGACGTCTTGAAAATATCTCACAAAACATGCTGATTGGCGGCGTAAACTATTTTAACGACAAAACCAATCATGTTAAAAATCAGCTTACAGGCGAGTACGGTCCTGTTCCGGCAACGGCTCAGGCGTACCGCGACCAAAGCGTAGGCTCTATTATTGTTGGCGATGAAAACTACGGCGAAGGTTCCTCACGCGAACACGCCGCCATGGAGCCTCGATTCCTGGGTGTTAAAGCGGTTTTGGTTCGCTCGTTTGCCCGTATTCACGAAACCAACCTCAAAAAACAGGGCGTTTTAGCACTTACTTTTGACAATAAAAGTGATTACGATAAAGTTCTTGAAGATGACAGAATTGATGTGCTCGGCCTTGCCGGTTTTGCTCCCGGTAAACAATTTACCGTAGTATTACATCATGCTGATGGCACTACTGATGAGTTTAAAGCCAATCATACCTACAATCAAAACCAAATTGAATGGTTTAGAGCCGGTAGCGCTTTAAATCTTATCCGTAAAATGAATCAATAGATTTTTTAGATTCTTAAAAAAAGCACTGTCATTTTCTGACAGTGCTTTTTTTATTTCCGGTTGGCCTTCTTGTTAAACCCGGCAAAAATTATCTGCCTTTATCTGAGTTTTGCCCTTTCGAAAGGTTTTTCAGGGTTAAAAAGTAACCGGTAGGTTACATGTGTTTTCCTTATTTTAGCTCCAATGGTATCCATGAGTTTCATCATTTGAGGATTAAAATCGCCAATCCAATTCATTTCAAGGTCAGTGTAATTAAAACCCGGTAATTTTGTATCCTCAGCAAATTGAGCAATCATAGCTGCTTCAACCCCTCTCCCCTGAAATTTGGGAACTACTCCGAAAATAAGCCCCAAAGCACGGGTAGCTTTTCTGAGAACCCGGTAATAACCAAACATTCTAAGTTTGTTTATCAAATTCAACTTTCCGTTAAAATGACGGATCATTTGATACAAATCAGGTATCATAATAAAAAAGGCAATAGGTCGATCGTCGTGGTATAAAAAATAAACGATTCGCGGGTCGAGTATTTGGTTCATGGCTTTAAACATAGCTAAAGCCTGTTTTTTTTTCATGGGTTTAACGCCGGGGAATGTCGCCCATGCCTCGTTAAAAATAGTAACAAAAGCCTCAGTAAACACATCAATTTTTTTTCGCTTGTATTTTACTACCTTGTAAGCCGGATCGCGTGATACACGGGCTGCTTTTTCGTACACGACCGGTTGAAGCAGCGAAGGATCAAGAGGAACATGGTAGGTGTACTGGTTAAAATAGTTCTTAAATCCGTAGTTCTCAAACAGCTTGGCATAGTAGCTAAAGTTGTAAGGCATATTGTAAACCGGCTCAAAAAATCCGTCCACCAGGCATCCCCAAAAATGTTCACGGGTACCAAAATTAACAGGGCCGTCCATGGCGGCCATACCGGCCTGTTGCAGCCATTTTTTTCCGGCATCAAAAAGCATGTTAGCCGCTTGTTGGTTGTCGATGCAATCGAAAAAACCGATACCCCCCGTGGGTTGTTCAAAACTGTTGGCAGTATTTTTTTCGTGAAAAGCGGCTATCTTTCCTACCGTTTCCCCGTTTCCGTTTATCAAAAGCCAACGCTTGGCATTCCCCGTCCTGAAAAATTTATTTTTACTTGGGTCGAAAACCTTTTCAACATCTTCATCCAACGGCCTAATCCAGTTTTTCTCACCGGAATAAAGACGAGCCGGAAAATCAAGAAATTCCTGTTTTTCGGTTTTGTCCGTAACTTCTTTTAAATAAAACTCGGTCATAAATCTTACTTTTTCAATATCCAGGCATCCCGGTAGGTGGGCGAAAGCGAACTTTTAACATGAGAAGCCTCCTTTAAACTTTCGTATTTTCCAATGTACACCCTGATATTTTTTCCCCCTTTTAATAACCCAACCTCCTTAAAGCCACTTTTTCTGGTTCGGCGAAGTGCTTCCTTCGCATCAGCCTCGTTGTTAAAACTGGCTATAATCAAATAAAACCAGGATTTCTCAGTAGAAACGACTACTTGTTTTTTACCACCCTTTTTACCTTTGCACTGATGGGGGGCTTTGACCTTATCGGGTTTTTGCCCAAACCAAACGGATACGTAATTACTGTCGATTCCAACACCTCCAACAACCCACTTTTTGTTTTCCCAAACGCCTCTTGTTAAAATCATATCGAGCACCTCTTTCGTGTCGCCCCACCAACTTACCAAACTATCTAAATTGTAGCCGTCCTGAAAAAAAGCCACCATTTCGTAACCGTAATAAGGATAAGGGGTTAACTCTTTTGGCTTTTTTTTCATACAGCGTGGTTCCGGAATATAGGAGTTATAACAACAAGGTGTCCAGTTGCCTTTATTAGACCAGCTCGATAAATTACAGATGCTTGTATCAGGGTGGTTTAACAGCAGGTCGGTGCAATGAGTACGTGCCACCACACTCAGTGAAGCTGACAGTTTAACGGGTTTTTTTCCGTATTCTTCCCGAATGGAGTTTATGGTTTGAAAAAGTTGCATCTCATCCTGCGTAATGCAATAATTAGCCGGAATCTTTTTTTGAGCAAAAGAGACCGACAAGGTTACTAAAAAGAAGAGAAAAAACAGATAACGCTTCATAACTTTAGTTTGGGTAAAAATACAACTATTCATTAAACAGAAAAACTACCGGTTAAAGTTTCTAACATACTCCGCAATGAGCTCGTTGTACTTTTCTGACAAATGTTTTATAACAGGATGTGAAACCTCAAAGCTAAAAGTATCGATTTCACGAACCGGAAGAACTTTGGGAGTAGTACCGGTAATAAAGGCCGCCTCAAAACTGTCGATTTCATTTAACAGAAATGAACTTTCCAACACATCGATGCCCGATGCCAAAGCCAGGTCGATAACTTTTTGACGTGTTACCCCTTTTAAAATTAAACTATGGTGCGGTGTATAGAGCATTCCGCGGCACACAAAAAAAAGGTTCGACCGGCTTCCTTCGGAAATAATACCCTGCTCGTTTAAAAGCATAATCTCATAAACATCATTATTCCGAATCAACTGATCCGCCTGTTCGCGTATTGCCAGGTGTGACAATTTCACATTGGGGGTTTCACGGCTTCCGGTATGGCTCATCATGCGAACACCCGATTGGTAAGTCCCTGTTGAAAGGAAAAAAAAGGGAATTACCCAGGCAGCAAACAACTCACCGGCCACAGCATGATTGGCCAATACAAACTTAACCAACCCTGTTTGTATGCGATTGGTTTCGATTAAAGCTTTAATTCGACTTTGAATTTGATGTTCCGTTAAACTGCACTGAAACCCGGAAAGGGATAGGGAATGATAAAAACGTGCTATATGATCTTGTATGAACAGAGGCACCCCGGACTCAATTCTAATTACTTCATAAATGGAAGGGGTGTTTTCAAACAGGTCGGGATTAAACTCACAGGTATCTTTCAACTCCGAGTTAAGGATAAAATAACTCATCAAACAACTCTCCACCAAATCCTCCTTTCATACCCTTTTAACGCAACCAAAATATTAAATTTCACGCTACGAAAACTATTTACTTATTGGCAAAATTACTTATCTCTTGTTTTAAAGTATTGTTCAAGAAACTTTTTTGCTTCATCGGCATTTTGAGTATCAACATAAAGCCTGCATGCATCTTCGGGTGAACCGTCAGCCCATCCGGCAATAACACTTGCCTCGAGGGTATCTTTTTTAAAAACGCCAATTCCTTTTTCTTCCAATAGCTCTTTGAGCAAAAGCCCCTCCACTCTTGATCCCGTGTAAACTAATGTTAAATCGTTACTTATACTCATGGTAATAAAATTTTGGTCTTTTTCAAAGATACTAAAAAAACGGTTAGCGCAAAGCATATTTATGCAGTATTTCCAATAGCTTTTGTTTTTTTACCGGTTTTGAAATATATTCATCACAACCTGCAGCTAAAATACCTTTTTTCTCCTCTGCACTGGTATAAGCCGTTTGGGCTACTACGGGGAGATCAGGGTATTTTGCTTTAATCCGTTTAGTGGCTTCCAGCCCGTCCATGATGGGCATTTTAATATCCATAAGTATTAAATCATAATCATACTTATTAACCATATTTACGGCATCTTTGCCATTCCAGGCGTGATCAAGTCTTTTTATTTTCTTTTTTAAAATTATTTCGTAAAACAGAAAATTGTTAGGGTCATCTTCAGCTATCAAAACGGTAATATTTTCCCACCCCTTAAACTTTTTTTCCGCAGTATTTTTAATCTCATCATTATCTTTAGATTTCATTCCTCTAAGCGGAAACGAAAACGAAAAATACGATCCTCGTCCTAAATTCGACGACAAATTAATCTCGCCCCCCATCTGTTCAGCTAACTGTTTGGCAATACTAAGCCCCAATCCGGTGCCTCTGATGGCAGCACTGGTCGATTGTCTGCCACGATAAAAAGTGTCAAATATCTTGTCTTGTTCATCCTCAGGAATACCCACCCCTGTATCGTTTACATAAAATTCTGCCTTTTTATCATCGAGCAAAAACCTATTTCAACTGTGCCTTCAAAAGTATGTTTTACAGCATTAGAAGCAAAGTTCGTAATTATTTGTCTGACTTTTGATTCGTCAGCATAAATCTCTATATTTTTTAGTTTATCGGGGTTTCCGACAATAATATTAATATGGTTATTCTTATTGCTAAGGTTAAACATTTTAACCACATCATCAACAACCTGGCACGGTGAGAAATAATTATTTTTTACAGGTAGTCGTTCACTTTGAAGTCGCGATAAGTAAAGCACATCATCCATTAAAGAAAGAAGTTGCTTGGCGCTATTACGAATAATACCGGCAAACTGAGATTTTTGTGTCGGCTCAGCTTTGTCCATTAACTCCGAAAAACCCATGATGGCATTCATTGGGGTTCGTAATTCGTGGTTCATGTTGTTTAAGAAGGCTGATTTTAAACGGCTACTCTCTTCTGCTTTATTTTTAGCTTCAAGTAATTGTTTGTCGGAGATAATTTTTTCAGAAACATCGCGCACTGCCCCCATTATTGCCTTTTCGCCATGGTAGTTAATACGGCGCACCATAAATTCGCCATATTTTGTTTTGCCGCTCTTTGTTATTATTTTTGAAGAAAATACGGCAGGAACATCTTCGCCCGACAATCGTGCAAAGGCATTCTTTCTGATCCGCTCTCTATCTTCCGGATGAAAAAAATCCCAAACATCTTTTGTAAACATTTCCTCTTTTGAGTAGCCCATAATATGGCATAACTGATCGTTTACAAAAACGAGTTTTTTACCATTATAGATATACAGGCCATCGTGAATGTTTTCAACGATAGCACGATAGTTTTCTTCTCTCTCTTCAAGTTGTTTTTGGGTAGCAAACCAGTCAGTAACGTCAATGGCATAGGCAAAAACAACATCTTTGCCAAAGTAGGAGCCTTTTTCGATGGTAACATATTTGGGGAAAGAGGTGCCGTCGGTTTTTTTACCCCAGAAGATAAACGACTGTGATTCGCCCTTAAAAGCAAGATCCATGTATTTTTTTACCTCCTCCAAATTATTTTTAGTGTCATCCGAGATGATAGAGGGGTTTTTCCCAACCAGTTGATCTTTACTTTTGTAGCCATACATGGCCACCGCTGCACTGTTAACATCCAGAAAAGTACCGTCTTTTTCCTGAACGTAAATAGCGACCACCAAGTTGTTAAAAATATTGGTTAGCGTTTCGGAGTTGTCACGCAGTTTTTTTTCTATTT
>CAZKGB010000180.1:0-5727 GCA_964551935.1 uncultured Lentimicrobiaceae bacterium
CCATTCAAAAAATAACCAGGCTGTTTTTTATAGATTTTACACTAAAGGCAAACCAAAGGTTTCACATTTCAATTCTAAACGGATTAACAACAACAAATGAGATGTAAAATAAAAATAGATATCTGTCTGCAAAAATCACCTTTAAACAATTAAAAGAGGTAAAATCGCATCCACATTTTTACTACCTTTGGGCGACAAAATTTTACAGCATTATTATTGGCGTAAAATGGTAAAACAAAGTATTAAAACAAGCAGCATTTGCTGAAAAAAATTAAAGTATCATGGCAACATTAAAAGAAGTATTGTATGAGAAGATAGAAGCCCACAGACCGAGAGTGACCAAGCTTCTAAAGGAGCACGGAAACGATGTTATCGACAAAGTTACCGTAGGACAAGTGTTAGGTGGCATGCGTGGCATCAAGAGCCTTGTTACCGATATATCTTACCTTGACCCCATGGAGGGTATCAGATATCGTGGACTCACTTTACCCGAAGTATTCGAAAAACTTCCAAAACCTCAAGGTAAAGAGATGCCCTATGTTGAAGGTTTGTATTATTTACTATTAACGGGTGAAGTTCCTACCGAGAGTCAGGTAGCCGATGTAATTTACGATTTTAGCAATCGCAGGTTACTACCACGTTATGTATTTGACATTATCGATGCCTTTCCAAATCATAGCCACCCTATGGCTATTTTGTCTGCTGCAGTTATGTCGATGCAAAGAGAGTCGTTATTTAACACCCGTTATCAAAACGGTATGAGCAAAATGGATTACTGGGATCCCACCTACGAAGATGCCACCAACCTGTTAGCTAAGTTACCATTGATTGGAGCCTATATTTATAACAAGTTGTATGTAGGGAATACCAATGTATTTCCTGAACCAACCCTTGATTTTGGTGGCAACTTCGCTTATATGATAGGTAAAGATGCTCCTTACGACGATGTAGCAAGAATGTATTTTGTCATTCATGCCGACCACGAAAGCGGTAACGTGAGTGCCCATACCGGCCACTTGGTTGCCAGCTCACTTTCCGACGCTTACTATGCAACTTCCGGTATGATTAACGGTTTGGCAGGCCCCTTGCACGGGTTGGCTAACCAGGAAGTTTTACGATGGATTCAGGATGTAAGAGTTAAGATGGGAAATAAAAAGCCCACCAAAGAGGAGATGAAAAAATTTGTTTGGGACACCTTAAACAGCGGTCAGGTTATTCCTGGATACGGTCATGCCGTATTGCGGAAAACCGATCCTCGTTATACCGTTCAACGTGAGTTTGCCCTCAAACATATGCCGAATGATGACCTTTTCGAATATGTGAGCATGCTTTACGATGTAGTACCACCAATATTAAGAGAACAGGGTAAAGCTAAAAACCCATGGCCAAACGTTGACGCCCAATCAGGTGTTATCCAATGGCACTATGGGGTAAAAGAATACGATTTCTATACGGTTCTGTTTTCGATTGGACGTGCTTTTGGTGTACTCTCCAACGTAATCTGGGATCGTGCACTGGGCTACCCTATCGAACGACCAAAATCTATCACCACCGCCATGATGGAAGAGATGGTGGGCATCAAATAGTTAAGTTAATTTTTTCATTTCAAAACCCTGCTTCCCCGGAGTGGGGTTTTGTTGTTTAACAGAATTGATATGGTAAAACAAGTTGAAATCACACTCCCCGCCTACAGCAAAGGTTTTCATCGTATTGAATCCCAAATTCTACACACCATCGGCTCGCTACCCGAAACCGGTATTTTAAACCTGTTTGTCAAACACACCTCAGCGGCCCTTATGATTAACGAAAATGCCGACCCCGACGTACAAGTCGATTTGGAATATCTGTTAAACAAACTTGCACCCGAAGGCGACAGGCATTACATCCACACCCTTGAAGGTTATGACGATATGCCGGCTCATTTTAAATCGGCCGTATTGGGTACTTCCATCAGCATCCCCATTACGAACCACACCTTAAATCTCGGCACCTGGCAGGGAATCTATCTTTGCGAATTTCGCAACCACGGCGGCAAACGTAAAATTGTGGCAACGGTTATCTATTAACCTTTACAGGCCTGTAATTGCCGGAATAACTCTTTTAGTAACGACGCAAACAAGACTTTATATAAAAATAAATGTTAACAATCTGTTAATTATTACCCTGTTATTTGGGTAATTTTCGATGAATAGTATTAACTTAGCTGCCCTTTTCGTTTTCATTTAGATGCCTAAATAAACACCCTTTGTCTATTTAATCATCCTCCTGAAAACAAAGAGTTAAACGGTAAAATTAATTAATCAACCAAATAATTTATTATGAAAAAAGTTACATTTTTACTTGGTTTAATGTTGATAGCCTGGCTGGGATATAGCCAAACAACCATTAACTACCAAGACTTTGAGAGTGCTTCCGACGATTGGAACTACACTCCAAACCCCGCACCTTACAACGTTTCAAGCGACACTTGGGACACGGTAACCGATTTTAACAGCCATATCACAGGGCCTCAAAATGGTACTTATTTTTGGGGAATGAGAGATTTGGATAACCCTAATGGTGGCGGAGCATTTCGCCATACGCTATCATTTGACGCTATTGATGTATCGTCCTACTCGGGAGTTGAAATTTCTTTTTACTATTATACTGATGGATTTGATGGTACTGACTCAATTTTTTACAATGTTCAATACGATAACGGCTCGACATGGCCAATAACCGACGACATTGAGTTATCAAAAAACACAGATGCCTGGACACAAGTTACAATAACTGTCCCATCAGGAACTCAGTATGTTCGTTTGCAGCTGAGTGCCACCCAGAATGGAGGTAGCGATTATGGCGGCTTCGATAACGTAGTACTTCAGTATGGCGGAGGTGGAGGTGGTTCAACCTCTACAACCGTATTTTACGAGCCATTTGATACCGACCTCAATGTAATGTCAACCCAAAATATTGTTGGTCCCAACGAAGAATGGGTATGGACAAACTATGGCAACCCTCCGGGAAGTGCCAAAATGAATGGTTACGCCAGCGGAGCTCAAGATAACGAAGACTGGCTAATTACCCCTGCCATCAACTTAAATGACTATTCTAACATCACACTCCATTTCGACCATGCAAGAAATTATGGTGACAATACCGGCCTGTATGTTTTAGTTTCAAACGACTACGATGGGGTAAGCGATCCCAATTCAAGTGGAACATGGAACGATGTTACTGCTCAATTTACCTTTCCCGATCCGGGTAGCTGGAGTTTTATTGATGCAGGAACCGTTGACATTTCAACCTATGCAGGGTCGACAACCTATGTAGCCTTTAAATACACTTCCACAACAGCAGGTGCTGCTACCTGGGAAGTTGATAACATTACTGTTGCCGGTGATCCTCCTCCGGTATATATTGTTGGGTCCTTTCAGTCAACCCCCTGGACTCCGGGCGACCCCGATTACGAAATGTCTCTCAATGCCAACGGGGTTTATGTTCTCACTAAAAACCTTCCGGCGGCTGACAACGAATACAAAGTGGTAGAAGGAACAACCTGGAGCGACCCCAATTATCCCGGAACCAATCAGCATATTATTCTTGCGGTTGCCTCCGATACCACCTGGCGAGTAAACGCCAACGACGATTTAGTAATGCACACCTTACCCGTTGTGGCCGGTGATTTTTTTAACGCCATGAATGGTAGTGCCAACTGGGATCCTACCAATCTTACCGGTGAAATGAGCGATGCCGATGGCGACGATATTTACACCGTTGAACTTACAGTTCCATCCGGCACATGGGAATGTAAAGTAACCCTTAATAACAATTGGGATCAAAGCACAGGAGGCAATGTAACCTTTACTGCTGACGGTGTTAACCCCACAACATTTACTTATGATTTCTCAACCAACACAACCACAGTTACAGGCCCTCCTCCTCCAACAGCAACCGTAACATTTATTGTTTACGACACCATGGGACAAAATTACGATGGATTTAATTTGAAAGGAAGCTGGGACGCTAACGGTAATTACGACCCCTCATGGGATGGCGGTAACGAACATTCACCTTTCTATGACGACGGAACCAATGGAGATTCCGTTGCAGGCGATCATATCTGGACCTGTCAGCAGGATTTAATAGTTGACAACGGTGCCAACACCTGGGAGTGGGGTGTAAACGACAGCGAACACAACTGGGTTGCAGGCAACTGGCAATTTACAATTCCCGATGCCAACCCTCAAACCCAATCATGGGAAGTACCCACCACCCCTTCGTTGGTAATTAACGAAATTATGTACAACTCACCGGGCGCTGACGAAGAGTGGATAGAACTCTACAACACAACCTCAGCATCCATTAATTTGGAAAACTGGAAAGTTCTTGACAACGACGCCGGCCATACTCCCATCATTATTCCGGCCGGTTACAGTATTGCAGCCAACGGTTATTTTACCATTAAAATTACCGATAACGGCAACTTCCCGTTTACACCCGACTACGATGGCAGCGGTAACTTTGGTCTTGGTAACGGTGGTGATGCCGTTAGATTGTGGAATGCCGACGGAATACTGGTCGACATTGTAAACTACGACGATTCAAGCCCATGGCCTACCGAACCTGACGGCGACGGGCCAAGCCTCGCTCTTATCGACCCTACATACGACAACAGTCTGCCCGAGAGTTGGCTTGCCAGCGAACAAGATGGCGGCACACCGGGAGCATTAAACTTTATTCCTCAACCGTTTATCATAGTTACTAACCCCAACGGAGGGGAGAGCATCGAACAAGGTTCAACCTATACCATTACATGGAATTATGGGAATTGGGACGGAAACATAGAAATTGATCTTTTCCATGGCGAAAACGACTCTTCCATCATCGTGTACAATCTGCCTGCTTCCGAATTAAGTTTCGACTGGATGGTATTTAGCAACCAGACAATTGACACAAACTATAAAATTAAAATTAAGGGTATCAACGCGGGCGATCCTTCAGACATGAGCGATGCCTCCTTCTCTATTATTGAACCCTATTACACCCCCAACCTCGTTATTACAGAAATAATGTACAACCCGCCCGAATCAGGTGATGACACTTTGGAGTTTATTGAACTTTACAACAACAGCACCGATACAGCCAGCCTCAATGGCTTGCACTTTTCAGAAGGTGTTGAATTTACTTTCCCCGATGATATTTTGTTACCCCAATCGTATGTTTTGGTGGCTAAAGACTCCCTCGCCATGTTAGGAACCTTTGGCGCAACAGCCTACCAATGGACAAGCGGAGGATTAAGTAACGGAGGAGAAGACATTGTGCTTCTCGACCTCGTGGATAATGTAATTGATTCATTAACTTACGATGATCAGGCACCTTGGCCAACAGAACCTGACGGTGACGGCCCGTCATTAACCCTTTGCAATCCCGATTTAGACAACTCCCTGGGAGAAAACTGGCATGCCTCTGTAAACTTTGCTGCAGTCAATGCCGATGGCGATTCAATTTATGCCACCCCTGGATTTGCTTGTCAGATTCAACTTATTGCCGCTTTCCAGGCCGATACTACCATCGTTTTGGTGGGTGATAGCGTTCAGTTTACCGATATGTCGTCAGGAAACCCCGTTTCATGGGAATGGACTTTTGAGGGAGGTACTCCCGCTACCTATTCAGGTCAAAACCCTCCTGCTATAACTTACAGCACGGCAGGAAAATTTGATGTTACCTTAATAATTAGTGACG
>CAZKGB010000181.1:0-5726 GCA_964551935.1 uncultured Lentimicrobiaceae bacterium
CGTGGTTAACATAGATAAGCGGAAGTTTGTACCGGTTTGCATTTTTAAGCAGCACCTCTTTTCGTGTTTCGGTTTGCTTGTAGTTAAAGGGAGAAGCGGCAATATTTATCATGACGTCAGGATGATGCTTCATGAGTTCATCCATTGGGTTGATGGTGTAAAGCGGATTGTCCTGCACGTTCCATAAATCTTCACAAATGGTAAGGGCAATTTTTTTTCCTTTAAATTCTATTACCTCAAATTCATTATTGGGTTCAAAGTACCGGTACTCATCAAAAATATCGTAGTTGGGAAGCAGTGTTTTTTTTGTAAAATGGTGCACTTTTCCCTCGAAGCAAAAGGCTGCTGTATTATAAAGGGGTTTTCCTTTGTGGTTGGTATTAAAAATGGGTGTTCCAACAATAGCAGCTGTTTGGGTGCAACGCAAAGCGATGGTCTCGATGCTTTGATTGCAGCGCTGTACAAAATCGCGAAATTCCAGGAAATCGCGTGGCGGATAGCCTGATACCGCCAGCTCGGCAAAGACTACAATATCTGCTCCCTGTTTTTCGGCTTTTCCGATTTCGGTAATAATTTTTTCAACGTTGCTATCGAAATTGCCAATATGATAATTTAATTGCGAGAGGGCTATTTTCACTTGTTGAGGCTTTAAAGAATGATGTTTGCGTTTAACTCTAAATAATTACTTCGTGCTTCGTTTTTTGTATCAGGGTGCGCCGTATTGTACCCTTTTAAAACACTATTGAAATTGTTGTTATACTGAATACCCAGTCTGAGGTAAGTTGACCCGTTGATGGGATACTCAATTCCGGCACCTAATATAAAAGCACCTCTGAAAAGACTGAATAGGTCGCTGTCGTTGTTTTTAATGGTAGCTCCGTTAAAAACGCCTTCTTCACGTACATTTAGTTTAATGGCTGCACTGCCTCCAATTTGTCCAAAATATCGAAGGCCATTAATATCATTTGTCTTCATGGTGAATATAACCGGAACCTGAATATACTTTGTTTTAAACTTACTGGAAATGATGCCGGTGGCAGTATCACCATGGCTGATAAGCTGATAGGGGTAGGATAAGTTTCCGTTTAGAAACAACATTTCAAATCCGGTAGTAACGGAGTAGTTCTCCATCAAAAAGATGTCGGAAACAAAACCCCAGCTGAAGCCGGGTTTAACACCGCTGCTGTTAAAGTTGTCGTTGTAGCTGTTAAACCAACCAATATTACCTGAAATTTTAAAGCCAAATTGGTAAGGCTTGTGCTGTGAGAATGCGGTTGTTGTAAGAAATAAGAAGAGTATTATTATGGTGTATTTCTTCATAACAAAAAAATAGAAGGTTAAAAATATTGCTTTTTTGTAGTTGCAAAGGTATCATTTTAACCGGTAAATGATTTTGAA
Source organism: uncultured Lentimicrobiaceae bacterium (assembly GCA_964551935.1). Taxonomy (GTDB): domain Bacteria; phylum Bacteroidota; class Bacteroidia; order Bacteroidales; family F082; genus B16-G9. The sequence goes on from CAZKGB010000181.1 coordinate 1,399, forward strand.
AAAAAATAGTTTCAAATATTTTCAGAAAGTTTTTAAAACTAAAAAAAATTGTATATTTGCACCTCCAAAAATGGTGGTTGTAGCTCAGTTGGTTAGAGCACTGGATTGTGGTTCCAGGGGTCGTGGGTTCAAATCCCATCTACCACCCAAACTAAAAAAAGGCTGTCCTTTAAAGGCAGCCTTTTTTATGTTTCAGGGAATGACTTAAATACGTCCCATACATACTAAATTTTACGCATCAATATTGGCATAATGGGCATTGGCTTCAATAAATTCGCGACGAGGAGCTACGTCACCGCCCATTAACATCGAGAAAACGTGGTCGGCTTCGGTACCGTTTTCGATGGTAACCTGGCGAAGCGTACGTCTTTCGGGATCCATGGTGGTTGACCAAAGCTGCTCGGCATTCATTTCTCCAAGACCTTTGTAACGCTGGATATGCAATCCCTTTTCGGAGCCGTCAGGCGATAGTTCTTTAGTAATTTTTTCGCGTTCTTCTTCCGACCAGCAATATTTCTGTGTTTTACCTTTTTTAATAAGGTAGAGTGGGGGAGTGGCAATGTACACGTATCCTAATTCGATAAGGTCGCGCATGTAACGGAAGAAAAAGGTTAAAATAAGCGTGGCAATGTGGCTTCCGTCCACGTCGGCATCCGTCATGATAATAATTTTATGGTAACGAAGCTTATCAAGATTAAGTGCTTTGCTATCCTCTTCGGTTCCGATGGTTACGCCCAGTGCCGTGTAAATATTTCTAATCTCTTCGCTTTCAAAAGCTCTGTGAGGAAGCGCCTTCTCCACATTGAGAATTTTACCTCTCAAAGGTAAAATAGCCTGGAAATTCCGGTCGCGGCCCTGTTTAGCCGTTCCGCCGGCAGAGTCACCCTCCACCAGATAGAGTTCCGAAACAACCGGGTCTCTGTTTGAACAGTCGGAAAGTTTGCCCGGCAGTCCTGAACCGGATAGAACATTTTTCCGCTGAACGAGTTCACGTGCTTTACGGGCGGCATGGCGCGCTGTAGCAGCTAAAATAACTTTTTGAACAATGATTTTTGCCTCTTTGGGGTTTTCTTCCAAATAGTTATTAAGGGCTTCACTAATCATTTGGTCAACGGCGCCCATTATTTCCGAGTTACCGAGCTTGGTTTTGGTTTGTCCTTCAAATTGTGGTTCGGCTACTTTAACCGAAATAATGGCTGTTAATCCTTCACGAAAGTCATCACCACTGATGTCGAATTTAAGCTTGGCCAGCATTCCCGACTTGTCAGCGTAACTTTTTAAAGTACGCGTCGACCCTCTTCTAAATCCCGAAAGGTGGGTGCCGCCTTCGTGGGTATTGATATTGTTAACATACGAGTGGAGGTTTTCAGAAAACGAGGTGTTGTATTGCATGGCAATTTCAATGGGGACGCCATTTTTTTCTCCTTCCATGCTAATGGCTTCGGGAATAAGCTTTTCGCGGTTTACATCAAGATAGTCGATAAAATCAACGAGTCCCTTCTGGGAATGGAAAACATCAGATTTAAAACTTCCGTCTTCCTCTTTAACACGTTCGTCGGTAAGGCTGAGTGTGATGTTTTTGTTTAGGAACGAAAGTTCACGCAAACGAGTGGCCAGCGTGTCGTAATCGTAAAATGTTGTTAAAAAGATGGTGTCATCAGGGATAAAGTGTACACAAGTACCGGTTTTGTCGGCCGGGCCGATTTCTTTAACAGGATAGAGCGGTTTACCCTTTTCATATTCCTGCATATAGGTAACTCCCTCCCGAAAGACTTTAACGGTAAGGTGGTTAGCCAGTGCATTAACACAGCTCACCCCAACGCCGTGTAATCCGCCGGAAACTTTGTAGGAGCCTTTATCGAATTTACCTCCTGCATGTAATACCGTCATTACAACTTCCAGTGCCGAGCGGCCCTCTTTTTCATGTAAATCAACCGGGATACCACGTCCGTTATCACTTACCGAGATTGAGTTATCTTCGTGAATAATTACATGAATCGTGTCGCAGTGCCCTGCCATAGCTTCGTCAATCGAGTTGTCAACTACCTCGTAAACAAGATGGTGTAATCCTCTTACGTTAACATCGCCAATGTACATGGCCGGACGTTTTCGTACTGCTTCAAGGCCTTCTAATACCTGAATATTATCCGCCGTATATTCCTGTTTAGTGTTCTTTTTAATTTCTTCTGAACTCATAGCAAAATCTTCCTTTTTCTTTTTAAATCTTTAACATGCAAAGATACAAAAAGTAACCTTTCGTTTTACGTGAATGTGGATTGTGATAATTGAAGTTATCAACAAGGGAATGGTTAAACAGAACTTCTGTTTATCAGTTGTTAAGCCTAAAATTTGTAACTGATTCCCAGCATAATTTCAATGCCGTAATTGGGGTGGCCATAGAAATAGTCATAATGGTTATTCAGTATATTTGTTGCTTTGATAAATCCTGAAAAATGATCATCATAATAGTACTCTAATCCCAGGTTTAAATCAAAGAATTCCGGGAGCTCATCAGAGGTAAAACCGTTGGTGTACACACCTGAGAAATACCATCGTTTTCCTACATAAACTAATTCCATCCAGGGTTTAAACCTGGCAGCAATAAGATACGACCCTCCAACTTTCAGTTCCGATAAAAGTTTGCCGTAAGGATGCTCCAGAAAACTGAGTGAATAGGTATTGTTTTCATACGAAGCGTACAGGTTTAATTGGTTGGAATATTGATAGCTGATTTGCGCTTTTACCGTGAAAACACTTCCGGTATCGCTCACTACATAAAGTTCGTTAGGCATGCCGGAGGCTTGCGTCATAATTTGGGTTGGAATGTTGACAAAGAAATACTCGTTTTCAAATTTTCGCCATGCCGTTTTAATGTTGAACCCAACTTGTTTGTTGATATTTCCTTTTAATCCGCCATAAACTCCAATCTTGTTGTTCAGCCATCTATCCGTTACAACCATCGATATAAAAGGATTTTCTTCGGTTAGTTTCCGGTAAGTGATTTTTTGCAGTCCACCATTGATTCCGGTGTAAAGTTGCAGGTATCCCGGAAAAAGGTTCACGTTGATTTCTACCTCGGGATAGATTTTAAACTTTGAAACCGAATCAGCCTTTAAAAATGCCAGGTTAACACCGGCTTTAAATCTGAAGATTCCATAGCTGGCTTTGTAATAGGGCGTGGTATTTATGTAAATGTCGGATGTATGAATGATGGTGTCATTGTTGTTGTAAAACTCAGCACCTCCTTCAAGACCCAGGTATTGATATTCTAAAATATCGGTTACCCTGTACGATTTGTGAAAATCAAAATCCAGCGCAGTGTAAAGCTCCGAGGTTTGATACTTGTTGAAGTAATAATAGCTACTCAACCCTACCTTGTGATGGAGCTTGTCGTTGCTTTTATAATGACTGGTTAAGGAGGTGTTAAAAAAAGCCAGGCTGTATGCTTGTTTAAAATTACGGGTTGAATCGTCGATGTTGGGAAAATCACTGATAGCGTAATAGTAACGGTTCGTGCTGTACCTGTACCCGCCTTCAGCCGTTAAGGTTTGATAGCGGAAAAACTTGTCAAAACTTGCTTCAGCCAGCGATAATGACGATGGGGCAGGGGAGTAGTCTTTTATCTTCCCGTAGGTGGAAATATGTTTAAGGTGTGCATCAAAGCGAAATTTTCCTTTATGGGTTTGGGCATGAAAAAACTCGGCATAGGGTGTGAGCCTCGACCCGAATCCCGCTTTTACCATGTTGTTATAAAGGTCGCCTGGTTTGTCGGCTCTTATGGAAGCAGCTTTAATGGGTTTAAAAGTAACCGGCGTGTAAAAATATTTGTTGATGGGTTTAAAATCAAACTCCTTATTCACCTTGGGCATTTTAGGGGCTTCAGGCATTAAATTTATTTTATAGCTTTGGTTTACCGACGGGTCAACCGAACCGATAATTAGCACTTGCTCGTTGTGTTTGTCAGCCGTTTTGTTTTGTGCCGGACTTACGGTTGAAAGCGCGATAAACATCAATACAAGTGAAACTATTTTACCGGATTGAGTAAGCATCTTATTTTTAACCGGTGGGTTGGTAAATCGGATTTTAACAATTTGACTATTCATTTTCAGCCCCCTTTCTTCCGTTGGATGCGGGTTTAGCATTTTCTATTTTTTTTAACTTTTCGCGTGCTACTTGCTTAAGATCCTCGCCTGAATAGTTGTCGATAATACTTTTCAGCGTTTGCTCTGCCTGGAAACTGTTGTCGCGTTTTAGATAGATGTCGGCCAGTAGGATAAATCCCTTGGCAATCCAGTATTCAAAATCGGTATACTGATCGGATAACTGGT
>CAZKGB010000182.1:0-5726 GCA_964551935.1 uncultured Lentimicrobiaceae bacterium
CAGTTTCTTTACTTTCGATGCAATTATCTTCCTATGCACCCTTCGACGCCCTGAAACCCTTCGCGCCCTTCGACACCCTTCGACAAGCTCAGGGTGCGCTCATACATCAGGTCTCTTTTTATAACTTTTTGACAATTCTGGCAACTTATCAAATTGCCCTTTTATTAGAGTTTCTTTCTTTTTTTCTACTCCATCCGTGAATTTGTCTTCCTCTCAATCCCCAATCAAAGATCCTCCTTCGGGTACATCGTATTCCACCACTCAGGTTGATCTTTTAACCAACGGTCGAACCAGGCCAGAATGGTTTTTTGCCAAAGAATCCTTTTTTTGTAATCGACAATATGATGATCTTGTCCCTCTACCTCAATAAGTTCAACGGTTTTCCCCAGCAGTTTCAATGCAGTGTACAATTGAATGCTTTCGCCAACCGGTACATTGGTGTCGGCATTACCATGAAGCAGTAACAGGGGAGTGGTTATTTTGTCGGCATGAAACAGCGGGCTTTGGCCAACGTAAAGTTTTTGGTTATTCCAAGGGAAACTGTTTGCCGATGCTACCGAACTGTAAAGATATCCCCAGTATCCTTCGCCCCAATAGGAGGAGATGGAGCTAATACCGGCATGGGCGATGGCCGTGGCGAAAATATGGGTGCGTGTGGTTAGCAACATGGTCATGAATCCGCCAAAGGAAGCACCCATGCAACCAACTTTATTGACGTCAGCTTCAGGATGCTCTTTTAAAAATGTTTTTGTTCCTAAAATAATTTCATCAGCCACGGTTTCACCCCAGTTGTTAACGTGCAATGACGAGAACTCTTGTCCGAACCCCGTTGCTCCACTGGGCTGCAGCACATAAACAATATATCCTTGGGCGGCAAAGAGGTTCTTTGGATAGCGGCCTCGGAAGCTTCTTCCCGTGGGTGAGGTTCCTCCATAATAATAGACGATAACCGGGTATTTTTTCTTTTTATCAAAGCCGGGAGGGTAGTAAACGCGGCCTTCAATGGTTCGTCCCGTTGCATTTTTAAAACTCCAGTCTTCGGTTTTTCCAAAGGTAATTTCTTTAAAGAAATCTTTTTCCGGGTCAGCCAATAGTTTTTGATTGGAACCATCAGAATGGCAACTCCAGGCGGTCTTGGGATATTGCATATTACTACCGTAGTAAACCATCACGGGAGCGTTGCTTGCCAATTCAAAACCGTTTACCATATCTGTTTTTGCCATCAGGTTAACCCATTTGTCTTCTTTCGGATTATAACGATAGAGATTGTTCCACGATTTTTCTTCAACCCTGAAATAAATATTATTGTCTAAAACACTCCACTCGGCTGCATGAATGGAAGGGGTAAAGTTTTTGGAGATGCTGTTTACGCTACCGCTTTTAAGATCGTAAATATAGGCCTGTGTATCGTAATCGTTGGGAGTAACTTTTGCGGGGACGTTTACACCTGCTCCGTTAAACATGGAAGGGCTTCCGGTAACCAGCAGTTGTTGACCGTCGGGTGAATATTGAACACGGCCCCCAAAATCCTGATTCCAAATGGTGTCGGCCTTTAAAGAGGTTAAATCGAGTTCCATCATAATTTGGCGGGTGTAGGGGCGCTCGGAAAAATTGGGGACACTTTGTGAGATACAAATCTTTTTTCCATCCGGACGGATGTCCTGCAGCTCGGTATTCAGATATCCGTAGGTTAATCTTTCAGTGGTCAAATCGTTGGTGTTGAGCTTGTATAACTGGCCTCTGTTGCGCCACCAAGGCCATCGGTCCATCATGTTAACAACATGAATTAAACCACTCTTGTTTTTATCAGGTTTTTCGTTGATGCTGTAAATAATAAAATCACCTGTTGGCGACCATTGGTAATAGCCTGTGTTTTTCAGGTTATCCAGTAAAATGGTTTTATTCATGGTTTTAAGGTCGAGCAGAAACAGCTTGTCAATACTTCCGGCTTTGGCTTTAAACGATACGGCTTCTTTTTTGGGTACCCATTGAACATTAGATACCTTGGCAAACTCGGAGGAGTAGATTAACCGGTTGGTTTCTCTGTCTCTAATTTCAAACCATGATTCGGTTTTTCCGTTGGGAGGAAAAACTTTTGAGTATCGTAACATAATTAGTTTACCGTCATACGAAACCGAAACTCCGTTCAGATGTTTGCCATTCATCAAATGGTCGATATCCATAAAGTGTGAAGGGTGAGTGGTAACCTTTACAGCTTCTTTTGGGATGCTTTTATCAAAACTCAACCTGGAAATCAGCTTCCATACATCTTTTTTATCAGCGTTGTAAAGAGTTTTCAGAACGATGAGATGGGTGCCTCTTTCCAGATTCAGCGATGCACTTTTTTTATCGGCGCTCTTTTTTTTATCCGTAACACTGTATTTGCTTGCTTTTTTAACGCCATCTACGTAGAGTTCAAAACATTGCCGGGTTTCGGTTTTAAGCTCGATTTTAACAAAACGATCAGTAACCAAATAGGTAGCCAACCACGCTTTGCTGACAGCCTCTCTTTTTACGGGTTTTATATTAACGTAATTGCTTTTACTCAGTCTGGCAGCTTTCCATTGATAAATTTTACTGTTATCAATCAAAAAGGTGTCGCCTTCCGATGGGGCAACAATTTTTTTTGTTTGATACTTTAGCAGGTCAACAGCTTTAAACTTTTTACCTTTTACGCTGTTAAGGTTGCTAAAGGCCGGGCTTTTTATACCGGATGGGCCGGCTATCAGCCAATGACTGACTGATATTTCTTGTTTTGCTGTATCGGGTTCTGCTTTTGAAAGACCAATGCTGAAAATGAATAATACAGCCAGGGATAAAATTTTTTTCATGGGTTACAAGGTTTGCGAATTACTTATGGAAATAATCATAGCCATTCATTTAGAAAACCAAAATTAAAAAAGGTTGCACCAAGTGGTAAGGTTACTTTAAAACCCTTTGTCATTATTTTTAAATGGCTGGTTTTTATTAATATCAGGTTCGGTATTGATATCAGGCAGGTCGTTTTCCGCACTCATTTCCAGTACTTCGGTGATAGAAGCTTTGCGATACATGGGAGGAGCCGAAAAAAAAGTATCGGAAATTTTGCCCTCTTTAGCCAATGTGAGTTTAGTAGTGGTAGCAAGATGTCCATTAAAATATTTTTCGGTTTTAACTACCAATCCTTTTTGAACCAGGTTGATGTACTGATCGGAGTTGGAAACATTAACACCGTTGTTCATGGGTGCCATTTGTGAAGTAAAGTCCATGAGCTTGTGTAAATCAACCTTTTGGAAAGGAGCTTCGTTAAATGATATCCATATTTTTTCGTTTAGAACACTATCAACATAGACGTTATAACCGTGGACAATGTACGACTCAATGGTATCGACAATGTTCAAATCTTTAATACTTACATGGGTTTCAACACGAACGGTATCGCGGGTCTCAATCTTTGTTAAGATATCATGATAAAATTGTTGATAAGTATCTTTTTGATCGGCGGATGCCTCTTCTATCAGTGATTTCATTTGTGCTTCAAAGGCTTCGCGAGTACCTTTCCTAAATTCGTCGGCTGTTCCTGTCCAATATACTTTTTGAACCGGGAATACCAATGTTATCAGCTCCTTATCTAAATCCAATATGGCTATTGAAAGCTCTGATTCATACCTTACTTTATTGTTTTGCAAAAAGGTTGTTTGATGGCTTTTATTGCCAAATTGGTCGGAACTGACTTCCGAAATGACCCATCCACCCCGCACGGTTGTGGAAAACATCAGAAGGGGAATGATAAACAAAGCATAAACAATTTTCATAAAGGTTTAAGTTGTAATTATTTATAAAAGTATTGCTGTAACAATAACCACGTAATTGACAAAATTAAAAAAATAAAAGCAGCTGTTTTATTATTGAGAATAAAAATATACTTTTGCAACCTCAAAATCAAATAGCATGGTAAACAAGAAAGAACAAGAGATTAAAAAGACAGAGAAGACAATTGAAAACATTGAAGAATCTCTAACCAGAAGTGAAGAGTTTATAATTAAAAATCAAAATTCACTTATTATTGGTGTGGTGGTTGTTTTGGTAATTGTTTTGGGATATTTTGGATATCAAAAATATATTATCGAGCCCAAAACGCAGGATGCCCAGGAACAGATTTTTTCGGCACAACAATTTTTCGAGGCTGACTCGTTGGATAAAGCCCTTTTTGGGGATGGAAACCACCTTGGATTTGTTGATATTGCTGATGAATACAGTTCAACAAAACCCGGTAAACTTGCCAATTATTACGCCGGTATCTGCTTCCTGAAAAAGGGTGACTACGACAAGGCAATCGATTACCTTTCGAAATTTAAAGCCGATGATGAGCTGGTTGCTCCCATGGCTCAGGGTGCCATTGGTGATGCCTATCTTGAAAAAGGTGATCAGGAAAAAGCGGTAAGCCAGTATTTAAAAGCGGCTTCCATGAAAGATAACAGTTTTACCTCTTCGCTATTTTACTTTAAAGCTGCTCAAACATTGGAGTTGATGGGTAAGAACGAAGATGCGCTGGTGAACTATACTATTATTCGCGATAAATTTCCTACTACTAAATATGGTAGTAACATCGACAGATACATAGCCCGTGTAGAGGCCAAACTTGGAAAATAAATACATACCGATAGATTGAAAGCCTGGCAGAAACTGTCAGGCTTTTTTTTAAAGCTTGAACCATTACAATTTGTACTTTTGACAAATGAATAACGAAGCGGTTAAAATAGTTTTTATGGGAACCCCCGATTTTGCGGTTCCCGTGTTAAACGCCATTGTGCAACAAGGGTATAACGTGGTAGCGGTGGTTACGGTTCCCGATAAACCTGCCGGAAGAGGTAAAAAACTACACGCTTCGCCGGTAAAGGAGTATGCCGTTAAAAAGAACCTCAATTTACTTCAACCCGAAAAGTTGCGTGATGATAGTTTTGTAAATGCCTTAAAAAACCTGAAACCGGATATACAGGTGGTAGTTGCTTTTAGAATGTTGCCTAAGGTTGTATGGGAAATTCCGTCTAAAGGAACCTTTAATCTGCATGCCTCCCTGTTGCCGCAATACCGGGGAGCAGCTCCCATTAATCACGCTATTATTAACGGTGAAAAAGAAACCGGGCTCACCACTTTTTTTATTGATGATAAAATTGATACCGGGAATATTATTCTGCAAAAAAGATTGACCATTGAAGAGGATGATACCTTTTTATCGTTGCACGACAAGATGATGGAAGAGGGAGCTGACCTGGTGTTGCAAACCCTTCACCTTATAATAAAAAGTACACCAACGTTAATTGACCAGAAAACGTTGATTAGTCAGGATGAAGAGCTAAAGCCGGCACCGCGTATTTTTAAGGATGATTGTCGTATAAACTGGAGCCGCACCGTTGGAGAGGTATATAATTTTATACGTGGGCTGAGTCCCTGGCCGGTTGCTTTTACGAATCTAAAAGATGATGGGGGAAACGAGTATTACGTGAAGATATACAAGGTTAATCCATTCCGGTTACCCCATCAATATAAACCCGGGGATGTTGAAACAGATAACAAAACCTATTTACGAATTTATTGCAGTGACGGCTTCGTGCAGGTAGAGGAGATTCAAATGCCGGGGAAAAGAAAAATGAAGACAGAAGAGCTGCTCAGGGGATTTTCATTTGTGGGAAAAGTTAAATCGTTTTTACCCGAGAAGCAGGCAAAGTAAGTTTGTGAGGTTATCA
>CAZKGB010000183.1:0-5697 GCA_964551935.1 uncultured Lentimicrobiaceae bacterium
GCATCAAGGGAGTCAGAGTAAAGTGTGAAATAAATTGAAGTTTGGAAAAATTTACTATTGATGTTATGATAAGATTACACTTTACACAGTAGCTGTTCACAATAATTAATTGTGATATACGATTCAAAAAACGACCGGTATGGGTATTGCTGGTTGTTATTTTTGTTGATAAACAGAAATTGAAAAACCCATCGGGAGTAGGCCGGTTACCTCTCAAAAATTATTTTTTACACGACTTTGGTTTATGAAGGTTATATATTTTCTTACCACCGTATCCGGCACCCATTATTAATAAAATAAAAAGTCCGTCGCCAATGGGAGAGCCGCCGCCGACATAGGTGTTTCCACCCTGGCCCGGTGTTTGCCCTCCATTGGGCGGTGGGGGAGGTTGAGCCGGTAGTACCTCGATTATTACAATGAATAATACCGATAAAATTAGTTTTGTGAATGGTTTCATGATGTTTTAGATATTTTTTTCTGATTAATTTTCATTTTTGTACAACACACAACCTCAAGATATTACGTTTTTAAACGATAACCGGAAACGATGTGTCGGCTGCTTATTTTGACGAAACGCTCATTGCTTTGTAAAAGATTATATTATAAGTTGTGCAGGCTCGTTTTATTGTATGAATACTTTTTTTGCCGTAACACTTTGTTTGTTTTCAACGATTACTGCATAAATTCCTGTTTGCTTTTTAATGGGAATAGTGTAAAGCTCTCCACCCCTTATATTTTTATCTACGATAACCCGGCCTGTTATATCCGACACCAATAATTTACTTTTTTTAGCAGCTTTAACATAAATTTGTTTATCAAAGGAGTAGATTATAATATTGTCTTGTTGTGAAGGAAGTTCATCTGTTCCGGTAACACTTAAATGAAGTTTAAAACGATTTTCATTATCTGTTGTATTCCAGTTGAACCGGTAATCGCCGTTATTAAAGTCATAAAAAGTATCGGTTTTCGTATCTTCGATAACAATTTTAGAGATTCCGGACTGTTCTTTGACACGGATACTGTAGCTGCCACTTTTATTATTACTAAATCCGAGCTGTATAACTTCACACTCAGGACGTGCATCAATAGAGAGTTTTTTATTGTCTGGAGTAATTGTATAAAGTTGTGAAACCCCCTCCGCTAACGATATTATTTTATACGCATCGTATTGCAAGTCAAAATTTTCGGAAGTTTCCTGTTTGAATAAAATATATAATTCATCGTTGTATGAGCTACTGGAGGTTTGCAACACGATACCTGTACCATTAATTTTTGATGATTTGGTAAAACCTGTTGCTCCTGAGTGGGTTCTGTCGGCATTGGTTAAGCTGAAAGTGCCGGATGCAGTTGTTACGATAAAAAACCCCTGCATTGGTGGTACATATTGTGATCCGCTTCCGGTTCCGTTATTCCAGGAGATATAGCCGGTTCCGTTGTAATAATAAATTGCACCCCAGCTGTCGTCAAGGTTGCTCCAGTCGATTGATGAAGGGTAAGGATTGCCTAGCAGATTTGCCCCATCGTAGTCGCTGCCGGCGATTTCAGTATAGGTAACATCACAACTTTGGTTACCGGTGTTTGGGGTCCCTGAAAATGAATAGGTGGTGCCTTTGGGAACTCCCCAAAGTGAATATCCCTTTAGAACTGCTAACGCTGTGGAAGGCGAAATAATATCACTCCAGGTAGCAGTTGTTTCATCCCATGTTTGCAAATAATCACCTAAAAATGTATTGGCAGCTGTTACGTTGTTAGGCGGTGATATAAAATGCCACTCGCCATCGTTCACCGTACGTTTTATGGTTATTATTCCATAATTGTCGATAATGCCGTTTGTAATAAGCGAACCACCCGAATTAATCGTAAGTGTTGCTCCGCTGTTTACGGTGAGGTCAATACAGTCGCCTGTTTCCGAGGTTGAAATTACAGGATTGTTATTCGTGTTTTCAATAATTATATTGTACGCCGAAGTAGGAACAATATTTAAATCCCAATTACCGGGAGTATTCCAGTCACTATCTACCGATCCGTTCCAGGTTATAATAGGAGGGGCAAGTCCGCCATCGGTTATGGTCCAGTTGTCGTTCGAAATAATATGGTTTCGGGCCGTTTCTGCCTGGCCGGAACTGTATTTACTGTTTCCTCCGTTAAATATTACATTGCTTTGTAAATTCAATGCATCCCACCCGATAAGCAAGCTGTCGTAGTTTGCAACCGAAAGAGTTACACCTGAAAACATATTACTCATGTCGGTTACGCTGCTTACATCCCAGTTGCCGATGTTTTGTTCAAATTCAACGGCATTGTTGAACATATTACTCATGTTTGTTACTCCGGATACAATCCAGTTGCCTATATCCTGGTTAAATGCGTATGCATCCGCAAACATATAGGTCATGTTTGTAACGTTGCTTACATCCCAAAGCGAAATATCTTGATTAAAACCGGTTGCATGGTTGAACAGATGTTCCATGTTTGTAACATTATCGACATTCCAACTGCCAATATCCTGATTGAATGCTTGTGCATTATCAAACAGATGACTCATATTGGTTACTTTATCGACATGCCAGCTGCTAATATTTTGGTTAAAGGCCGTTGCACTGGCAAACAGGTAACTCATATTGGTAACATTATCGACATTCCAACTGCCAATATCCTGATTGAATGCTTGTGCATTATCAAACAGATGACTCATATTGGTAACGTTACTTACGTCCCAGCTACTAATATCCTGATTAAAATCAGTTGCATAATAAAACATGTAACTCATATTTGTAACGTTGCTTACGTCCCAACTGTTGATGTTTTGGTTAAAGGCATGAGCATTACCAAACAAGTATGTCATATTTGATATACCGGTTAAATCCCAACTGTTAATATTACTGTTAAATGCAGTGGCACCATAAAACATATAGCTTATATCTGTAACATTACTCATAGTCCAGCTATTAATATCCCGATTAAACGCCCGGGCATTATAAAACATATGGCTCATATTACTTACATTGCCTACATCCCAGCCTCCGATATCTTGATTAAAATATTGTGTGTTTCCAAACATATAGTCCATGTTTGTAACTTTACTTACGTCCCAGCTGCTAATATCCTGATTGAAATCAGTTGCATAAGAAAACATGTAACTCATATCGGTAACATTGCTTACATCCCAACTACCAATATTCTGATTAAATGCACTTGCATTATAAAACATATAACTCATATTAGTTACTTTGCTTACATCCCACAACCTTTCAACATTCTGATTAAAAGCAGTTGCACTATAAAACATACTGGTCATTGAGGTTACACTACTCACGTTCCAACTGCCAATATCCTGATTAAATGCTTGTGCATTTTCAAACAGATGACTCATATTGGTTACTTTACCAACATCCCAGCTGCTAATATTTTGGTTAAAGGCCGTTGCATTCGCAAACATGTAACTCATATTTGTTACTTCACTCACATTCCAGTTATTGATGTTTTGGTTAAAAGCAGATGCGCCAAGAAACATATAACTCATATTGGTTACTTTTCCCACGTCCCAATTGCCAATATCCTGATTAAATGCCGGCGCACTGCCAAACATTGCACTCATATTGGTTACCTTACTTACGTTCCAGCTACCGATATCCTGATTAAATGAAGTTGCTTTATAAAACATATAACCCATATCTGTAATATTGCTTACATCCCAGTTGTTTAAGCCTGTAATCACAGATTTTCCCGTTTCTCTGAATGAATTTGATAAATCGGTAACCGAAGAGGGGAGCGATACGGGAACTTCGTCAAGATTACTTGTTCCCATAAAAGCACCGTTAAGACTTGTGATGCCAAGATTTCCAAAACTTGAAACAGTTACAAGTTTTTCAGCATCACTGTAGCCGGAACCGTTGTGCCCGAATTGCGTAAGCGTACCTGTTATGTTCACCGTATAAGACCCGTCCGTACCATAAGTATGTGTTTTATCTCCTGCTGTTGTGTAACTATCGGTACTGCTTCCATCTCCCCAGTCAACGGTAACGTTAACGGTTCCATATAAAGGCAGAGTAACGGTTGTTCCGCTTCCTAAATTTGTGTTAAATTCCAGAGTCATCTGAGCTTTTAGAACGGTACTAAGCCCGATTGAAAAAAATAGTAATGTAAATAATTTTAATAATTTTATCATAATAGGTGCAGATTATGTTATGAGTCAATATTTAATGAATTAATGATTATTTTTCAGTTAGCGATAATACTTGTTTTAGAAGGCCATATCAATTTTTTTCAACAACCGGTGAGTATTTATAAATCAAATTGTTGTTAATTTAAATCAAACGAATTCCATCAAAACCTTATCGTTGCTTGTGGATACTGTTAAAACATCCCTATAAAGCGTTTTGTTTACGAACAAGGTCGATAGTTTAAGAATAATACATCCTGAATTATGAGCATCTGTTTTTGGTAACTTATAATACTCGATTCCGCAAACGTTTCAACTCGTCATCTTAGTTGCTTATAATATGATGCAATTTCCAACCATTATTAAACGTAAAATCCTTTTGCTCTAAAATTGATAGCAGCTTTTTTTTACTTAGCTTTGCAGAAACTTAAAAAGTAAAGATAATGAGTCAAATAGTAAACATTCATGCAAGACAAATCCTCGACTCAAGAGGAAATCCTACTATTGAAGTAGATGTAATGACCGAATCAGGTATTATTGGCAGAGCTGCCGTACCGTCGGGAGCATCAACCGGTGTTCACGAGGCTGTTGAGCTGCGCGATGGCGATAAATCCTATTTCATGGGAAAGGGCGTTCAAAAAGCCGTTCATAATGTAAACGATATTATTGCCGATGAGCTGGCCGGTTATTATGTAACCGATCAGGTTGAAATCGATAAACGAATGATTGAAATGGACGGCACTCCCAATAAAGGAAAGTTGGGGGCTAATGCGATATTGGGTGTTTCGCTTGCCGTTGCTCATGCTGCTGCGCAGGAAACAAATCAATATCTTTATAGATACATCGGTGGTGTTAATGCGAAAACACTCCCCATTCCTCAAATGAATATCCTTAATGGAGGTTCACATGCCGATAACAGTGTTGATTTTCAGGAATACCTGATTATGCCTGTTGGTGCCGAAAATTTTAGTCACGCCATTCAAATGGGATCTGAAGTTTTTCATAACCTGAAAGCCGTTTTAAAGAAAGCCGGCCATTCTACTAACGTGGGCGATGAAGGTGGGTTTGCTCCCAACCTTGCCTCCAACGAGGAGGCCATTACATTCATTTTACAGGCTATTGAAAAAGCCGGATATAAACCCGGCGAAGATATCTATATTGCCCTCGATCCGGCCGCTTCGGAGTTTTATCTCCCCGAAGAAAATGTCTATCATCTTAAATGGTCAACCGGTGACAAGTTAACTCCTGCCGAGATGGTTGACTATTGGGATAACTGGGCAAAAAAATTCCCGATTATTTCCATTGAAGATGGTATGGCCGAAGATGACTGGGACGGATGGAAAATTATGACTGATAAAATGAGCAGCAAAATTCAACTGGTTGGCGACGATATCTTTGTTACCAACATGGAGCGTTTGCAAAAAGGCTTCGACCTGGGCGTGGCCAATCCCATCCTTATTAAACTGAACCAGATTGGTACCCTTACCGAAACCATTGATGCCGTTTCGATGGCCAACCGGAATGGTTACACAGCC
>CAZKGB010000184.1:0-5614 GCA_964551935.1 uncultured Lentimicrobiaceae bacterium
TGCCGATGTTTTCTTGGTAATAGGAACCACGGGAGAGATTCTGCCGGCCAGCCAGATTCCCATCATGGCAAAAAACAGGGGGGCTAAAATTATCGAAATAAATGTGGAGCCTTCCAACTACACCCATCACATAACCGATCTGTTTTTAAAAGGTAAAGCCGGCAAAATGATGGAGAAGCTTTTTGAGTAGGTGATATAGCCGGAAAAAATTGTTATTACCCTGCCTGAAACAGGTTCTAAAATAATTTGCATCTTTGTTTAATGCTAAAACGACTGTTGAATATACTATTCTGGTCGGTGATATCCGCTGCATTTATTGGCCCCGGAACCATCACCACTGCTGCCAAAGCGGGTGCAGGGTTTGGTTTTTCGCTGTTATGGGCACTACTGTTTTCAACGGTGGCCTGTCTGGTGCTTCAAGAGGCAGCAGCGAGGCTCACTATTCTTTCCGGTAAAAGTCTTGGAAATGCCATTGCCATCCGGTTTAAGAATAAAAAAGGTGGCTGGCTGGTTTTTGTTCTGATAATTGGAGCCATCATTTTAGGATCGGCAGCCTATCAAACGGGAAACCTTATTGGCGCTGCCGAGGGAATAAAACTATTTTATCATTTTCCTGTTTGGATGTTGGTACTGGCTATTGGTTTTTTTGCTTTTGTAGCCCTTCTGTTTCCCAACCTGAAGGTAGTGGCGCGGATGCTTGGTTTTCTTGTGGTACTGATGGGCGCAGCGTTTCTTACCACGGCCATTCTTATAAAACCCGATTTAAGTAAATTGATAGAAGGAGCGTTGGTCCCCACGTTTCCTGAAGGCTCCGGCTTGCTACTGTTGGGGCTTGTGGGCACTACGGTGGTTCCTTATAACCTCTTTCTGGGTTCCGGTATTGCCGATAAAAACCAGCGTCTTGTTGAAATGCGTTGGGGCGTGGCAGTGGCGGTAATTTTAGGAGGTGTTATCTCAATGGCCGTGTTGGTTACGGGAACTTCCGTGGAAGGAGCCTTCTCCTTTATGTCGTTGGCAAATGTACTGAGCGATAAGTTGGGGAGCGGTGCTGTTTGGCTTTTCGGATTTGGATTGTTTGCAGCCGGATTTTCATCTGCGGTAACAGCACCTTTGGCGTCAGCCATTACCGCACAGGATATTTTTGGAAGCAAAAATCAACCTGAATGGCAAACAAAAGGAATCTATTTTAAACTAACCTGGATGCTGGTTTTGTTTACAGGACTGGGGTTTGGAATGGCAGGGTTTAAACCTGTTCCGGCAATTATAGCAGCGCAGGCATTCAATGGCTTTATCCTGCCGTTTATCGCCATTTTTCTTTGGATGGCTATCAACGATAAAAAATTGGTAAAACAAAAGGTTAATTCCGGTAGTGGTAATGTGCTGTTTGGAATCATTGTGTGGGTAAGCTTTCTGTTGGGAAGCTGGAACATCTTGAGGTTGTTTGTCAATATGGATGCAGAATCGGGTTTTCTGTTTCAACAGATTTTAACCGCGTTAATGAGCTTTAGCCTTTTGCTTACCCTGCTTGTTTGGTTCATGCTGGTGAAAAAACGAAGAGTCTGATGAAAAAACCTTATTACGAAATATTTATCGATACGGGAGGAACCTTTACCGACCTGATTGCTTACGACGCCGAACAGCAGATTTACAAAATAAAGATATTAAGCAAAGGAAGTTTGAGAGGGAAGCTTCTGTCCCAAATTAATAAGCGAACTTTTTTGATTGAAGAAAATTGGGGTTTGAAAAAAGACATTCTGAAGGGATTCCGGTTCTCTTGGTTGCATGAACCCGAAACTATTTTTAACGTCGAGCGCTTCGATGTACAGAAAAAATATCTCACCCTGAATAGGGATGTTTTTTTAAATGGAGATGTAAAAGAGTTTGTTTTTGAGATTAAAACCGGTGAAGAGGCACCTGTTTTGGCTGCACGAATAATTACCCAAACCGGATTGGAAGATGATTTTCCACCCATGCATATGAGGTTGGGAACAACCAGGGGTACCAACGCATTGCTGGAGTCAAAAGGCGCTAAAAGCGCTCTGTTTATCACCAAAGGTTTTGCCGATCTGTTGAAAATCGGAACCCAACAGCGGCCCAATATTTTTAGTCTGCAAATTCCTGAACCGGTTGTTCTGCCTGAAAAAATTATAGAGGTTGACGAGCGGATAGCTTCTGATGGAACTATCTTAAAGCCGGTATCAACGGGTGATTATTTAAGAGAGGTCGTGCGATTAAAGAACGAGGGTTTTACTTCGGTTTCGGTAGCGTTTCTTCATTCCTGGAAAAATCCTAAACATGAAAACCTGTTTAGGGAATTTCTTGTCAAAAACGGCTTTCAGTATATCTCCGTCTCTTCAGTATTAACGCCGCTGATTAAGGTTTTGGAACGAACCCAAACAGCCACTGTTAACGCTTATCTCAATCCTGTTATCAGCCATTATCTGAAGGGTATCATGGCGGTTACCGGCAATGATCTGCTGGTGATGAACAGTGCCGGAGGGTTGGTCAAAGCAAGCGAGTTTAACCCAAAGGACAGCTTGCTTAGCGGTCCTGCCGGAGGTGTTGTGGGGGCAGCTCTTGTTGGCAGGCAATGCAACCGGCAAAACCTGATAACTTTTGATATGGGAGGAACAAGCACCGATGTTTCGCGCTATTCAGGTGGTTACGACTATCGTTATGAAATTGCCTTTGGGAAAGCAAAGCTGTTCAGTCCTGCTATTGCCATCGAAACGGTGGCTGCCGGTGGCGGATCAATCTGTTCGTTCGACGGGTTTAAAATGGTGGTTGGGCCCGAAAGTGCCGGGGCATATCCGGGTCCGGCTTGTTATGGTGCGGGAGGGCCTCTTACCATAACCGATATCAATTTACTTAGCGGCAGGCTTGATACGGAATTTTTTGGCATTCCGGTGAGCAGGGGGGCAGCCTTTAAGCGATTGGAAGAATTGTTGCTGGAAATGGAAAAACAGACCGGCCATAAACCTCAAAAGGAAGCGGTACTAACGGGTTTTCTCTCCATTGCCAACGAGTTGATGGCAGGGGCAATTCGTAAAATATCGGTGGCCAACGGGTTTGATCCTTCCGAATACACGTTGCTGGCTTTTGGCGGTGCGGGCGGAATGCATGCTTGTGCCATTGCCGGCGATTTAGGGATGTCACAAATAATTATTCCTGCCGATGCCGGTATTTTGAGTGCGGTAGGTATCGGTGAGGCGGTGGAGGAAAAGATTGCCGAAAAGATGATTCTCCTGGATTTTAACAAGACAGTATCAACACTCGATAAAAGCTTTGATGATTTAGCGGAGGATTTGCTTGCATCAACTTCGCAACAAGAGTTTCATGTTGCACGAAAAACACTTTATTTACGCTTTGGTGGTCAGGACGCCACCCTTCCGGTTGAATGGATAGGTAGGGCACCGGAAGCTTTAAATGATTTTCGTAAAGAGTATGAAAAGCTTTATGGCCATTGGATAGAAAACCGTCCTGTCGAGGTAGAATCGATTAGGGTTGCCATAAAACGAAACAACCGGATAAAGAATAGTTCGTCACCGGTAAAACAATCAAAGACTAAGGCACAGCCTCATCATTTTGTTGAAGGGTTTTTAGAGGGGCAGAAAGTACAGATGCCGGTATTCTTAAAAGACACTTTATCTCCGGGTAACTCCTTTCAGGGACCGGCGTTAATAACCGATGATAAGAGTACCACTTTTGTTGAAAAACACTGGAAAGTTACTGTGGATAACCATGGGAATTTGATTTTGGCGAAGGTAAATAATGAGAAAAAGAAGGATAATAAAACTCATGAGACAAAACTGGAGCTTTTTACAAACAGGTTTAGGCTGTTGGCCGAAAATATGGGAGGTGTTTTACAGCGGACAGCCCTTTCGGTTAATATAAAGGAGCGGCTCGATTTTTCCTGCGCGTTGCTCGATGCCAATGGCTACCTTGTTGCCAATGCGCCCCATATTCCGGTTCACCTGGGAGGGCTCGGTATCTGCGTTCGCGAAGTGCTTAAAAATTTTAGTCTGTCAGAAGGCGATACCATCGTTACCAATCACCCTAAATTTGGAGGCTCTCACCTTCCGGATGTTACTTTGATAACCCCCGTTTTTAACAACGAGGGACGAAGAATTGCCTTTGTGGTAAACCGTGCCCATCATGCCGAAATTGGCGGGATTTCTCCCGGTTCCATGCCCCCGGCCGCTACAAGATTATCGGAGGAAGGCGTGGTTATCAGTCCGGGTTGGTTGATGAAGAGAGGGGTTGCACGTTGGGATGAAATAAAAGAAATGCTAACATCAGGAAAGTATCCCACCCGTGCTGTTGCCGAAAACCTTGCCGACCTGAAAGCAGCATTAGCAGCCAACCTGAGTGGAAAAGAGGCCTTTTTAAAGATGGTTGCCGATTTTGGTGAGGAGGAGGTTGTGTACTACATGGATGCACTGCGTGATATGGCTTCAAGGAAAATGCGGAGTGTTTTGGCGAAATTCCCGGATGGCGTTTATTCAGCGGAGGAGTATCTTGACGATGGCAGCCCTTTAAAAGTGAGAGTTACCATTAAACAGGATACTATTCATTTTGATTTCACGGGGAGTGCTGCTGTGCACCCGTCTAACATGAATGCCACCCTGGCCATAGTAAACTCGGTGGTGATATACGTTATGCGGCTTTTGCTTGATGAGGAGATTCCTCTCAACGACGGTTTGATGGACCCGGTAACTGTTTTTGTTCCTGAAGGGATGCTTAATCCGCCTTTTAGTGATGATGCTGATGAATGTCCTGCCGTGGTTGGAGGAAATGTGGAGATAAGCCAGCGTCTGACGGACACGTTACTCAAGGCTTTCGAAATAGTAGGATGCAGCCAGGGAACCATGAACAACGTTTTGTTTGGAAACCAAAATTTTGGCTATTACGAAACGGTTGCAGGAGGTACCGGTGCCGGTGAAGGTTTTCATGGTGTTTCGGGATTACACCAACATATGACCAATACACGTATTACTGATCCTGAAATTATGGAACATCGTTATCCCGTAAGGATACACAGGTTTCAAATACGAGAGAACTCAGGAGGAAGAGGAGCGTTTAACGGGGGTAACGGTTTGGTTCGTGAGTATGAGTTTTTAGAAGAGGTAGAGGTTTCGTTATTAACCCAGCACCGTGTAGTAGCCCCCTATGGAATGAAAGGGGCAGAACCCGGTATCAGAGGAGAGCAGTGGGTTGTTCATCCGGATGGTAAAAAGCAAAAGCTGGAAGGGATTACCAACTTTAAAGTTCATAAACATGACAGGCTTATTTTAAAAACTCCGGGTGGGGGTGGTTTTGGGATAGTATTTCCCAGTCGCCAATCTTCCCGGTAAATCTGATTTGTTTGTTTGTCGTCACCTCGACTGGAAAAGCAGCTCCGTATAACTATCGGAGCGGAGTTGGAATGGAGACCCGTCCGACCGAGCCATTCGGGCGGAGATCTCTCAGCTGTTAGCAGGGGATGCCTCCGCTACGGTCGGCATGACAGCTACAATCATCGTCACTTCGAGCGTACACTGAGCTTGTCGAAGTGGAAGCCGAGAAGTCTCTTGATTCGCAGGGGATGCCCGCCTGAATGACGTAGTCGGGCAGG
>CAZKGB010000185.1:0-5596 GCA_964551935.1 uncultured Lentimicrobiaceae bacterium
CAAAAAGTTTGTAACCGGAAAAGAGGACACCAATCCCCTTTCAACCAATGTTTATGTTTTTATGGATGACAGGATACTCGGCTATTTTAACATTGAAAATCAATACCGGCCGGGGTTGAAAAAGGTTATCGATAGCCTGAAGGATAACTACGAACTCTATCTGCTGTCCGGCGATAACGATTCGGAAAGAGAAAACCTGCGCCCGTTGTTTGGGTCAGACTCTGTTCTAAAATTCAACCAAAGCCCGACCGACAAGCGCGATTTTATATTAAACCTTAAAAAACAGGGAAAAAAAGTTTTAATGATTGGTGACGGGCTAAACGATGCCGGCGCCCTGATGGAGAGCGATGTCGGCTTAACCATCGCCGACGATATTTACAGCTTCTCCCCCGCCTGTGACGGGATTATTGAATCGTCAAAGTTTTCAATACTTAATAAATTTATTAGCTACACCAAGGTTTCCTTTAAAATTGTAATAGTAAGTTTTATCATATCCTTTTTGTACAATGTTGTGGGTATTTCATTTGCGGTTTCAGGATCTATGTCACCCTTGGTGGCTGCCATTTTAATGCCCATTAGCTCGGTTAGTGTAGTATTATTTGCCACCACCTCGGTCAAACTTTCTACAAAGTATTATTTATAAGGGCAGTTGCGTTTAAAACGAAAGTATTATCGGTAAACATGATAAATATGACATATTTCATAACTTTAATGCAAAAAGCATTGTTTTTTTAAGAAATTTTAATAATTTTGACCTATTCATTAATCAAATACTTTATTACTTAAATGTCAATAATAATATTACTAGCAATTATAGGTATTCTCGTGGCCGGGGGATTTTTAGTCGCTTTTTTATGGGCTGTTAAAAGTGGTCAATACGATGATACAGAGTCTCCTGCCATGCGAATGCTCTTTGATGATACCAAACCCAAAACCGATTCTCAACCTTAAATTAATTATAAACCCTTAATAAATTAACCAATTAACAAAGCGTATGGAATTACAAAAGTTTACTTACGACAACAAGCTTTCCAAATTGTTTATGTATGCCACAGTTTTGTGGGGTGCTATTGGATTGCTTGTAGGATTAACAGCGGCCTTTGAGCTGATTTTTCCGAGCTGGAATGCAGGCCTCCCCTGGCTAACATTTAGCCGTATCAGGCCATTGCATACCAATGCAGCAATCTTTGCATTTGTAGGAAATGCCATTTTCCTGGCAGTTTATTACTCCACTCCAAGGTTGCTTAAAACACCTATGTTCAGCAAAACTTTAGGCTGTATTCATTTTTGGGGCTGGCAACTAATTATTGTTGCTGCTGCCATCACATTACCTTTAGGTTTTACCCAATCAAAAGAGTATGCTGAACTCGAGTGGCCTATTGATATTGCTGTTACTGTAATTTGGGTTATTTTCGGTATTAATCTTATCGGTACCCTTATTAAAAGAAGAACCAAGCACATTTATGTTGCCATTTGGTTTTACATTGCTACCTGGGTAACGGTTGCCGTATTGTACATTACCAATAATATGGCTCTTCCCGTTTCTGCCATGAAAAGTTATACGGTGTATGCCGGTATTCAGGATGCTTTGGTACAGTGGTGGTATGGTCATAATGCTGTTGCATTTTTCTTAACAACGCCATTTTTAGGCCTGATGTACTATTTTGTTCCAAAGGCATCAAACCGGCCGGTTTATTCCTATAAACTGTCTATCATTCACTTTTGGGCTCTTATTTTCTTATATATCTGGGCCGGTCCCCATCACCTTTTGTATTCGGCTTTACCTGACTGGGCACAAGCTTTAGGTGTTGTATTTTCAATTATGCTTTTAGCACCATCATGGGGAGGCATGATTAACGGCCTGTTAACCTTAAGAGGCGCCTGGGATAAAGTTCGTGAAGACCCCATCTTGAAAATGTTCGTGGTTGGTGTTACTGCTTATGGTATGTCAACTTTTGAAGGACCAATGCTTTCGTTAAAAACCGTCAATGCATTAAGCCACTTTACCGACTGGACCATTGCGCACGTTCATATTGGCACACTGGGATGGAATGGAATGCTAACCTTTGGTATGATTTATTGGTTAGTACCCCGTCTCTTTAACACGAAACTCTACTCCGTTAAAATGGCCAATCTCCATTTTTGGTTAGCCACAACAGGAATGTTGTTTTTCTCAATCCCTTTGTACTTTGCAGGTTTTACCCAAAGTTTAATGTGGAAAGAATTTACTGACACCGGAGCTTTAGCCTACCCTAACTTTTTAGATACCGTAACACAGATACTACCGATGTATGCCATGCGTGCTTTTGGTGGTTCGCTGTACTACACCGGTTTCATCTTGTTTATTATCAACGTATGGAAAACTGCTTCCGCCGGTAAATTTGTAAGGTATGAAGAAGATGCTGCCCCGGCTAAAGAGGTTGTAAAACATGAAGAAAAAGAGAGCTGGCACCGCCGTCTGGAAGGAATGCCCGTTAAATTTACTGTAGTTGCTTTAATTGTAATATTAGTAGGTGGTATTGTGGAAATTGTACCAATGATTTTGGTTAAGAGTAATGTTCCAACTATTTCTGCCGTCAAACCTTATACACCTCTGGAACTGGAAGGTCGAGATATTTACGTGAGGGAAGGCTGTTATTTATGCCATTCCCAACAAATCAGACCTTTCCGCTCCGAAGTTGAACGTTATGGTGAATACAGTAAAGCAGGTGAAAGTGTTTACGACCATCCTTTCCAGTTTGGATCCAAACGTACAGGTCCCGATTTGGCACGAGAAGGTGTAAAAACACTTCCAAACTACAAACCGAACTCTTGGCATTATAATCATATGCTGGACCCGCAATCGCTTAATCCCGAATCAATAATGCCCCCTTATCCATGGATTATTGAGGATGATTTGGATGTATCTACCTTGGCATCAAAAATCAGAACCATGCAAACTCTGGGCGTGCCTTATCCTGAAGGTTATGCCGATGGACAAGCTATGAAGGATTTGGAAAAACAAGCCAATGAAATTGCACAAAACCTAAAGGAAGCCGGAATTTCTACCAGCTCGAAAAAGGAAATTATTGCTCTAATTGCCTATCTGCAACGTTTAGGAACCGACATCTATAAAGATGGTCACCCTGATCAGTATAGCAGCAAATAACATACTATTATGAAGATCGTAATGAATACATTAAGTAAGATACAGGGGATTGAATTATATCCTATCATCTCACTGCTTATCTTTTTTATCTTTTTTATCGTGATGGCCTATTTCGTTTTTAATCTTGATAAAGGTTATATCAGCGATATGAAAAATATGCCTTTGGAAGAAGATGAAAACGATTCTTCAGTTAACAATTCGGAAAATAAATTTTGAAACCATAATAAAACAAAATCCTTATGGCTACAGATGAAAATAAAAACAGCAATCTTCACAACGAAGATTATGAATACGATACCCTCACCAACGACCGTCTTATTAAAGGTCATAATTACGATGGTATCCGTGAACTCGACAACGCGTTACCACCCTGGTGGGTATGGCTCTTTTATTTGACCATTGCCTTTGCTATTATCTATTCGATTCGTTTATTTGTTTTTGATGCCGATGACCTGGTACAAGCAAAAGAGTTTAATAAAGAAATGGCAGATTATCACGCTAAACATGCTGAAGCAGAACAGGCTAATGCCAATTTTGAAATTGTATTACTTACCGACAATGCATCAATAGCTGATGGTCAGAAAACATGGGAAAGTATTTGCGCTGCCTGCCACTTGAAAGACGGGGGAGGATTAGTCGGGCCTAACATGACGGACAATTACTGGATTCATGGCAATAAAGTTGAAGACCTCTATAAGATAATAACCGATGGGGTTATTGAAAAAGGTATGCTCTCTTACAAACAACAACTCACTGATAAGCAACGTTTGGAAGTATCAAGTTATATTCTTGAAAAACTTCAGGGAACAACCCCTGCCAATCCAAAAGCTCCGCAAGGTGATAAGTATTAGTTAATAGTAAATCCAAATATTGACTTTTAAGGAAGCCGAATTATTAAATTCGGCTTCCTTAGTTTACATTAAAAATTAATATAGTTAGATATCTCAATAGATAACAATCAAAAATATGGCAAAAGAGAACACACACAAAGGATCGTACCGTGATAAACTTACAACAGTAGACGAAAGTGGTAAAAGAGCGTGGGTTTTTGCAAAAAAACCAAAAGGAAAATTTTGGAATAGACGACAGATCCTTGCTTATATCCTTCTGACTGCCTTTTATGTTTTACCATGGATAAAATATAAAGGGGATCAATTTCTTATGTTTAATATTTTAGAGAGAAAATTTGTTCTTTTCGGTACTGTTTTTTGGCCACAGGACTTTAACCTTATCGTTCTGTCGTTTATTACTATGATTTTGTTCATCATATTATTTACAATAATTTTCGGACGATTGTTTTGTGGATGGGTTTGCCCGCAAACCCTATTTATGGAGTTTATCTTCCGTAGAATTGAATACCTTATCGAAGGGGATGCCGCGGCACAGCGCAGACTAAAAAAACAATCCTGGAATTTTGAAAAGGCCTGGAAAAAAACTCTTAAACATTTGGTTTTTTATGCCATTGCTTTTATTTCAGGAACAACTCTCTTAGCCTATATTATCGGCTCTGATGAACTTGTTAAAATGGCCAACGAAGGAATTTCGCAACATGTAAGCGGATTTATTGGCCTTCTGTTGTTTTCAGGGGTTTTCTATTTTATTTTTTCATTCTTCAGAGAGCAGGTTTGTACCATTGCCTGTCCTTATGGCCGTTTGCAGAGCGTATTAATCGACCCTAAAACAGTTATTGTTGCCTACGATTACAAGCGTGGTGAGCCTCGCGGTCCGATTAGCAACCCCGAAAGTGGCGACTGTGTTAACTGTAACGCGTGCGTTCAGGTATGCCCCACCGGCATTGATATCAGAAACGGAACCCAAATGGAGTGTATTAACTGTACTGCTTGTATTGATGCCTGCGATGCTACCATGAAAAAAGTAAACAAGCCATTAGGACTTATACGTTACGACTCAGAAGAAGGTATCGAAAAGGGAGAACATCACCTGTTTAATACAAGATCGATTTTTTACTCTGTGGTGTTAACAGCGCTACTCCTGTTTGTCGCTTTTTTGTTTTATCAGCGCGGCGATTACGAAACGGTCATCCTGCGAGCAAGAGGTACACTTTATCAGGAGATGGGTGACAGCTTAAGCAACATCTATAATTATCAAATCGTAAATAAATCGCGTACACCTATTGATGTTTCCTATAAACTTGAAACCTTACCGGGCCGCATTAAATATATCGGTGATAATCTTACTGTTAAAAAAGGGGAAGTCGGCAAAGGTAGTTTTTTGGTAATCGTTCCGAGAAATGCTTTAAAGCAGTCAAAAACACCAATTGTTATAGGAATTTATCATAATGGCGAGCGAAAAGAGGGATACAAAACAATGTTTGCAGCACCTAACAATCTGGATTAATAATCATTGTACCTTTGCAGTTGAGAAATCAATCATAACAAAGATGAAAGTAGAATGAATATTAAATGGAATTGGGGAACAAAAATCACC
>CAZKGB010000186.1:0-5581 GCA_964551935.1 uncultured Lentimicrobiaceae bacterium
ATCTCCTTTGCAACAATATTCGCGTTTTCAAGTGCTTCTCGTGTTGAAACTTTATAGGCGTTAATAAGCCCGCTTACTCCTAACTTAGTTCCTCCAAAATATCTTATCACTACCACTATTATATCGTAAAGGTTAAACGAGAAAATCTGATTAAGAATGGGCTTTCCTGCTGAGCCTGAAGGCTCACCGTCATCATTGCTTCGGGTTTTCTCATCCCGGGCATCGACTCGCCAGGCATAGCAGTGATGACGGGCATCATAAAACTCCTTTCTCAATTTTAACAGAACCTCTTTAATCTCCTCATCGTTCTCAACATGGTAAGCCCGGGCAATAAACTTACTACCTTTCTCTTTGTACACCCCCTCCGAGACTCCCTCAATAGTTTTGTAAATATCTTCCATCAATTTATTCAATAGTAATCAATACAATGGCCATTGTCGCCATTATTACACCTATAATATTAATCCTTTTTAAAACCTCTTTAAAAGCAACCACTCCCGCCAGTGAACTCGGGACAACAACACTTACATGAACAACCGGGAACAAAAAAGAGGCTTGATACAAACCCATCGCTTTAAAAATAACGATGATAATAGCGGAAAGTAAGATGGTTAAAATTAAATAGGTCATTTTGTTGCCGGCTATTAAACCATAAATATGCTGACCAGCAAAGTACATAAAAACCGAACAGAGTCGGGAAAAAAGAAAAAAAATATTTTTAATATTTTAGCTTGCAAAATGCCAGTTTTTGTTATTTTTGCACCTCCAAAAAAGGCGAGGTAGCTCAGTTGGTTAGAGCGTCGGATTCATAACCCGGAGGTCCCGAGTTCAATTCTCGGTCTCGCTACTAAATCTCTTTATATTTAAAGGAATCAAAAAAAGCGGTACTTGTTTCAAGTGCCGCTTTTTTTGGTAAACTGCCTTTATCTTGCTTTTTAAGCTAATAAATGCTTTGGAAAGGTTAGCACACAATCGTAAGTCAGATTTTACTCAAATCAATTTCAAACTCAATGGGTTTGTCAGGCGTTGTACAGTGTAACACGCATCTGTCACAAATGGAAAGCTCGCCACGCAACCGTTTTTTTACCATGTCGTCGATGTTGGTTTTGAGGGTTTCAATTTTAATGTTGTCGGTTATTTCAGCGGCAAAGGCAAACATTAGCAACATGCGTGCATCATCAAACGGAATACCACGCTGCATCAGATAAAACATGGCTTCATTGTCGAGTTGTCCAACCGTGGCGCCGTGGCTACACTGTACGTCGTCGGCATAAATTTCCAAAAACGGCATGGTATTAATTTTAGCCGAAGAGGTCATTAAAATGTTGTTATTACGCTGAAAGGCATTGGTTTTTTGTGCATCGCGTGCCACGTAAATATATCCATTAAATACCCCTTTTGCTTCCTCATCAAGAATCCCTTTAAAAAGCTCGTTGCTATTACAATGAGGGGCGTTATGATTTACATAAACCTGATTGTCGATGTGTTGTTTTTTATCCATCAGATAAATCCCGTTGAGGTCGGCCTCGGCCCCTTCGCCATTAAGGTTTACATGGAGCTCGTTGCGAATAAGTCCACCGTTAAACGTTAAAACATTTACTGTTAAACGGCTATCGCGCTCCATATTGAAAAAGCTATTGTTTAACAAAGCCGTTTCATTATTAATATTCTGGAGTTTGTAAAGGTCGAGGGAGGCATTTTCGCCAATATGTACCTCTGTTAGAGTGTTAATTAAGCTATCATCATGATTGATTGAATCGTCGCAGTGTAAAAACGTTAAGCGGCTGTTATTCCCCATTATAATCAGGTTTCGGGTATTGAGCATCAATCCCCGTTTGTTAACCAATTTGATTAGCTGAACCGGTTTCTCCACTTCAACATTGTCGGGAACATAAACAAAAACGCCATCTTCGGCCAGTACTGCGTTGATGGCCGTCATGCCACTGGTTTCAACCGTGGCAATGCTGTTATAATATTTTTCAAAATATTCAGGATACTCCTTTCTGGCTTTTGCCAGGCTTCCAATAATAACCCCGTTATCAAATGTTTGCAGACTTGATTCTTCAGAGCTGTAGTAATGGCCATTTAGAATGGACATCACATTTGAATCGAAACCTTGCACCGTGCACTCGAAAATATCATTTACTTTGGTGGTAAACTCCTCTTTTTCGGTTATCGGGTTGAATAACTTTTGATACCAATCAAACAGGTCGGTATCGCGCCATTTTTCCAGTTTCTTATGGGGTAGCCCCAACTCTTTAAAAGTCGCAAAGGCTTCCTGTTGAAGAGCATGAAATTTCCCGGTATCTTTTTTTCGTGACGAAATTTTTTCCTCGGCAACCTGAAGTAGTCGCTGCTCCAGCGGTGATATGGTTCTTTTTTTCGGTTTCATAGTTTCCTCTTATTCTTCACCAAATTGTTCTTTCACCCACTCGTAACCCTGATCTTCAAGATCGAGGGCAAGACCTTTTCCGCCGGACTTAACAATTTGTCCGCCATACATAACATGCACGAAGTCGGGGACAATATATTCAAGCAGTCGCTGGTAGTGGGTAATGACCACGAAGGCATTTTCATCGGACTTTAACTCGTTAACCCCTTTGGCCACCACTTTCAACGCGTCGATGTCAAGCCCCGAATCTGTTTCATCGAGTATGGCCAATGTTGGCTCCAGCATAGCCATCTGGAATATTTCATTTTTTTTCTTCTCTCCTCCCGAAAAGCCTTCGTTTACCGAACGGTTGGTAAGCTTGGCGGTAATTTCTACCAGCTTCTTCTTTTCTTCCATCAGTTTTAAAAACTCTCCGGCCTTCATCTGTGGCTTTCCAAGGTATTCTCTTTTGGCATTAAGAGCCGTACGCATGAAATTGGTCATGCTTACCCCGGGAATCTCCACCGGATACTGAAAGCTGAGAAAAACGCCTTCGTTCGCACGCTTGTCCGGTGTCCAGTCATTTATTACCTGACCTTGTAAATGATTTCCCCTTGGGTAATTTCATACCCTTCGCGACCGGTAATGGCAGCGGCAAGCGTACTCTTTCCGGTTCCGTTGGGTCCCATTATAGCATGAATTTCACCTTCATTTACCTGAAGGTTGAGCCCTTTTAATATCTCTTTGCCATTGATGGCAACATGAAGGTTTTTTATGTTTAAAAGCATTTGATTTATGTTTTTGACTATTATTATTTTATAATAAGCTTGAAGTGTCTGGAGTGCCTAAAATGCCCAGAGTTTGGAGTGCCTGTATTTTGGCGTGTTTTATGATGCCTACAGTTGTTTATTTTACTTTAGGCACTTCACACTCCAAGCACTTTAGGCACTTTCTTACCCTACACTTCCCTCCAAAGTTATTTCCAAAAGTTTCCTGGCTTCTACGGCAAACTCCATCGGTAGTTTGTTAAGCACCTCCTTAGCGTAACCATTTACAATAAGACCGATGGCTTTTTCGGCATCAATGCCGCGTTGTTGACAATAAAAAAGCTGATCTTCCGAAATTTTTGAAGTGGTAGCCTCGTGCTCCACAATAGCCGAGTCGTTGGCGGTTTGAATATAAGGAAAAGTGTGAGCGCCACATTTGTCACCCAATAGAAGCGAATCGCATTGTGAAAAATTACGAGCACCCTCGGCTTTTTTACTTACTCTTACCAATCCGCGATAGCTATTGTTACTTTTCCCGGCCGAGATTCCTTTTGAAATAATCGTGCTTTTGGTGTTTTTGCCGATGTGTATCATTTTGGTTCCTGTATCAGCCTGTTGATAGTTATTGGTAACGGCAACCGAGTAAAACTCACCCACTGAATGATCCCCCATCAGTACGCAGCTGGGATATTTCCAGGTAATGGCCGAGCCGGTTTCTACCTGAGTCCAACTAACTTTTGAATTAACCCCTTTACAAGCAGCTCGCTTGGTAACGAAGTTGTAAACGCCGCCTTTCCCCTCTTTATCACCGGGATACCAGTTTTGAACGGTGGAATATTTTACCTCAGCATGGTTCATCACAACAATTTCAACAATAGCTGCGTGCAACTGGTTTTCGTCGCGCATGGGTGCCGTACAACCCTCCAGATAACTAACATACGAATCGTCGTCGGCAACGATAAGCGTGCGTTCAAACTGACCTGTGTTGGCAGCATTGATTCGGAAATAGGTAGATAGCTCAATAGGGCAACGCACTCCCTTTGGAATATAAACAAACGAACCATCGCTAAAAACAGCCGAATTAAGCGCCGCAAAATAGTTGTCGGTATATGGAACCACGCTGGCAAGATATTTTTTTACCAAATCGGGGTGGTCCTTTACGGCATCTGAAAAGGAGCTAAAAATAATACCGTGTTTCGAAAGCGTATCTTTAAAAGTAGTTTTAACAGAAACGCTATCGATAACAGCATCCACTGCCACTCCCGCCAAAATCTTTTGTTCTTCAAGCGGAATGCCAAGTTTGTTAAAGGTATCCAACAGCTCAGGGTCAACCTCATCAAGGCCTGCCAATTCTTTTTTCTTTTTAGGAGCCGAGTAATAGATAATATCTTGATAGTTAATCGCGGGATAATGAATCAAAGCCCAATCGGGTTCCTCCATCGTTAGCCAGTGCCGGTATGCTTTTAACCGGAACTCCAACAGCCACTTCGGCTCCTCTTTCTTTTTTGAAATAAACCGTATTGTATCCTCGTCAAGCCCCATTGGAGCGGCATCATTTTCAATGTCCGACACAAAGCCATACTTGTAATCACTTCCTGTAACCTCCTCTAAAACTTTATCTTGACTTAATTTGTCTTCCATATTATTTATTATTTAGAATAAATTCAGATAAGTTGGCAAAGTTACTAAATTTGTAGTGATGAAAATGTTGTTTAACGGAATAAATTCACTCTGAATGAACCAGACATGGATTTTTTTAACGGGAAACATTTATATCTATTTTACAGCGCTGTATTAACAAAAACAAATAATTTATATTCTTTCTTTATTATCTTATAAGCTTGCTTACAACATATCTATTGTTTATTTTTACACAGTCATCCATCAAAAAAGCATTCATTATGAAATCACATGTTTCACTTGAGGTTCAATGTCCGTTTTGCATGAAGTCGTTTATGTGCGAAGATCATAAGCTGCATGGTAAGCCAAGCATAAAATTAAATGTAATGACTCCTAAGCAAAGAGGAACGATTCACCTTTGCTCAGTATATGAGTGCTTCGACCATGTTTCTGACATTGAAATTCCTGACAAAACCATTGTTGAATTTACCTGCCCACATTGCAACAAAGAGTTGTTGGTTAAAGAAGAGTGCAAAATTTGTGGAGCTCCCATGGTTTCACTAACACTGAAAACAGGTGGAAGAGTCAATGTATGCTCTCGTAAAGGGTGCTCTAACCACTACGTTGCCTTTGAAGATTTGAATAGTGAGCTTTTAAGTTTTTACGAAAAATTCAAGTACGGGCATCATAAGTAAAGTGCCTAAAGTGTGGAGTGCCTAAAGTTGGGAGTTAAAAGTTAAAAGTTAAAAGTTAGGAGTTAAGAGTTAAGCGTTTAGGGTTTGAAAAATCTGCAATCTGCAATCGTTAATCTGCAATCATCAAT
>CAZKGB010000187.1:0-5569 GCA_964551935.1 uncultured Lentimicrobiaceae bacterium
AGTGCCTAAAGTGCGCTAAAGTTTGGAGTGCCTAAAGTTAGGAGTTAAAAGTTAAGAGTTAAGAGTTAAGTGTTTTCGTACATGGTAAATCAAACCTTGAATCTTTAAATCTTTACGTCTCGTATCATTCCGTTCCTCTTCCATTCAAAAAGGTAAGATTTCTTCTATTGTAACTCTTCAAGTGCTTCTTTAATCCTCTTGATGGCTTCAATAATTAACTCGTTGGAAGTGGCATACGACAGTCGTACACACCGGGGAGATCCAAAAGCTTCTCCCGGAACAAGAGCTACATGAGCTTTGTTAAGGAGGTATATGCATAGGTCGCTACTATTATTAATAATGGTATTTCCATCCTTTTTTCCGTAATAACTGCTGACATCAGGGAAAAGGTAAAAAGCACCGTCAGGAATGGTAAGCTTTATGCCCGGAATATCTTTCATTAATTTAATAAGTAAATCCCTTCGGCTTTTAAAAGAGCTTACCATATTATTTACCTGTTCCGATGAGGTGGGCTCAATTTGCATGGCCTTTGCGGCGGCCATTTGCGAAATGGTTCCCGGGCCCGAAGTATATTGTCCCTGAAGTTTTATTAAAGCGTCAGCCAAAAATTGTGGTGCGGCAACATATCCAATTCGCCAACCTGTCATGGCAAACCCCTTTGAAACTCCGTTAACCACAATAACCCTGTCGTTGATAGATTCAAATTGCGCCAGACTTTCATGTTTTCCGCTAAACAATATTAGCTCATAAATTTCATCTGAAACAATAACAATATCAGGATATTTTTCAAATACATCGGCCAATGCTTTTAGCTCTGCCCGGGTATAAACCGACCCCGTTGGGTTACTGGGAGAGTTAAACAGAAAAGCTTTGGTTTTTGGCGTAATAGCACTTTCAATTTGCTCCGGGGTAACCTTAAAATCAGTTTCAATTCCTGCATCAATAAATACAGGGGTGCCGTCGGCCATCTTTATCATTTCGGGATAAGAAACCCAATAGGGTGAAGGTATTATTACTTCATCACCGGTGTCGAGTAAAACCATGAAGATGTTGGTGAGCGACTGTTTGGCACCGTTTGAAACAATTATCTGCGATACATTATAATTAAGTTCATTATCTCGTTTTAATTTGTCGGCAATAGCTTGACGGAGCTCTAAAAACCCCGGTACGGGCGGGTAGTGAGTGATGTTGTTGTTGATGGCTTCGATGCCGGCTTTTTTTATTTCCTCGGGTGTGTCGAAGTCGGGTTCGCCAATACTTAAGGTAATAATGTCTTTCCCCTGTGCTTTTAGTTCGCGGCTTTTGCGAGTCATTTCCAAGGTTGCCGATTCGGAAAGGCGTGTTATTCTGTCAGATAAAATATTCTTGTTCACGTTGTCGGTTTTTGATAAAAGAAAGCAAATATAAGATATTACTTTTAAGGAACTACAGTTTTATTACTAAGGGTTTTGCTGATTTTGTTAGTTTTGTTTTTTATTGTAAAACAAAATCAATGGCAAATTCAATTGTTCAGCTTTCGGGTGTTTCGGTATACCAAAAAAATAAGTTGGTGCTTACCAATGTTGATTTAGTAATTAGCAAAGGGGAGTTTGTTTACTTAATTGGAAATACCGGTAGTGGAAAGTCGAGTTTAATGAAAATTATATATGCCGATTTGCCTTTGGAAGAGGGTAGGGGCGAAGTTTGCGGGTTTGTGTTAAACAATATTCCTGCGAAAAATTTGCCTTATTTAAGAAGACATCTGGGGATTGTATTTCAGGATTTTCAATTGCTAATGGACAGAACCGTGGAAGAGAACCTTAAATTTGTTTTAAAAGCTACCGGTTGGAAGGACAAAAAGAAGATTGACGAGCGAATTTTAGATGTGCTGGATGAGGTGGGACTGGTATCTAAGTTAAAAGCAATGCCCCACAGGCTCTCCGGTGGCGAGCAGCAGCGTATTGCCATCGCTCGTGCCCTGTTGAATCACCCCGACATTATTCTTGCGGATGAGCCCACCGGAAACCTTGATCCTGAAACATCCAACGGTATCATGCGGTTGCTGCTTTCTATATGTGAATCAGGCCGTACCGTAATAATGGCTACCCATAATTACAACCTGATTCATAAATTTCCGGGGCGTATTGTAAAGTGCGAGGAGGGAACCATATCCGAATCGCGGAATGGATAGTAAATGCATAAAAGAAAAGAAAGCCGGAATCGGATTACCCCTCCTGCTCGGCTGCTGTATATAAGGTAAACGTATTATTGTTACCTTTGCAGGTTAGAAATAAATTACTATGCCTTCAGCAAAAAACAAGATTAAACCGGGTAACAGGCTTAAGGAACCGGCAAATAAAAGTAAAGCTAAAAAGAGCAGTAGCAAAAAAAAGGCTGCTGCCAAAACCGATGCGACAAAAAAACCTAAAACTCAACGCAAAGTCGATCCGCGCGTGTGGCGTATCGTTGGATTCCTTTCTATCTTGTTGTCGTTTTACTTAATACTTTCGTTTGTTTCCTTTTTTATCAATTGGTTTGATTCCAATCCTGACATGAAGGTAAATCAAACATTTCAAATTACACGGTATTTTAGCGACCATGCTCGCATGGTTCAAAGTTGGACCGGTAAAATGGGTTCTGAGCTTTCGCATTTTCTGGTTTTAAACGGGTTTGGAATAGGTGCTTTCTTTATTGCCGTGCTCTTTTTTGAGGTTGGTGTTCGCATGATGGTTAAGTTCAAATTGCTTAGTAAATGGAGGCTGTTTGAGGGGATGATTATTTCATTGCTCTGGCTGCCCTTGCTGATGGCCATGATATTTCCGGTTCACCCCGATAATATTATGGGTGGACTTATGGGGCATCAAATTAATTTGTGGCTGAGTCAGTATGTTGGTAATGCCGGCGAGATATTTATTTTGATTTTTGTTTTGGCCGTTTTTATCCTTATTGATTATCAGTTTTCGTTTGCACGGAGAAAGAAAAAGCAAAAGGCTGCGGAGGAAAAAAAGGCTGCCGTGAATTCCGGGAACAAACCTTCTGATAAGTACAATACAGTAGAATTCTCGGTGGAGGATGATACCAGGGATTTTGGCAAAAAGGAAGAAGACCTGATAACGGAAACAGTAGTTGAACCCGAAAAGGATGTTGTTGATGTTACAAAACAGAATCAGGAAACAGAAACAAATGAGCAATTTGAAGAGATTGAACTGACCGTGGAGGCAGGCCCAAAGGAAAAAGAGGTGAAAGCAACGGTTAAACCCGGAGATCATCTGGGGATTGATTCCGATTTTGATCCGAGGTTGGATTTGCCTGATTATAAGTTCCCCCCTCTCGACTTGTTGGAAAAATATGATTCGGGAGATGTTATGGTTGACAGGGAAGAGTTGGAAGCAAACAAACTCAGAATTGTTGAGACACTAAA
This sequence comes from uncultured Lentimicrobiaceae bacterium, assembly GCA_964551935.1. Classification (GTDB taxonomy): domain Bacteria; phylum Bacteroidota; class Bacteroidia; order Bacteroidales; family F082; genus B16-G9. Next base: position 3,401 of record CAZKGB010000187.1, read on the forward strand.
AAACTATAGTATCGGGATTGTAAAAATTAAAGCTACTATCGGACCAACAGTTACCCTTTACGAGATTGTTCCGGCACCGGGTGTGAGAATATCAAAAATAAAAAATCTTGAAGATGATATCGCTCTAAGCCTTGCTGCCATGGGGATTCGTATTATCGCACCCATTCCGGGAAAAGGAACAGTAGGTATCGAAGTGCCCAATAAAAATCCAACCATCGTTTCCATGCGGTCGGTATTGGCCTCCGAGCGATTTCAGAATTCAAAATTTGACTTGCCACTGGCCTTGGGAAAAACCATTTCCAATACAAGTTTTGTCGTTGATTTGGCAAAGATGCCGCATATTCTTATGGCAGGAGCCACCGGTCAGGGCAAATCGGTTGGGCTGAATGCAATTATTGCCTCACTCCTTTATAAAAAACATCCGGCCGAACTGAAATTTGTTTTGGTAGACCCTAAAAAAGTCGAGTTAACACTTTTTTCCCGCATTGAACGTCATTTTCTTGCCAAACTGCCCGATTCCGAAGAGTCGATTATTACCGATACGCGTAAGGTAGTCCGTACACTTAACTCGTTAGGAATAGAAATGGATAACCGCTATGAGTTATTAAAAGATGCACAAGTTCGAAACATTAAGGAGTACAATGTCAAGTTTATACGACGGAAGTTGAATCCGCTGCATGGCCATCGGTATCTGCCTTATATCGTATTGGTTGTGGATGAGTTTGCCGATTTGATTATGACCGCCGGTAAGGAGGTTGAAGGGCCGATTACACGTCTTGCTCAGCTCGCCCGTGCCGTAGGCATCCACCTGATTATTGCTACTCAAAGACCCTCGGTTAATATTATTACGGGAACCATTAAAGCCAACTTTCCCGCCAGGATAGCATTTAGGGTTATCTCTAAAATTGATTCCCGAACTATTTTGGATAACAGTGGTGCTGATCAGTTAATCGGACGTGGCGATATGCTCCTTTCAACGGGAAGTGATTTGATTCGGCTTCAGTGTGCTTTTATCGATACTCCCGAAGTGGAAGTGGTAACTGATTACATTGGCAGCCAGCGAGGTTATCCCGATGCGTTACATCTACCGGAATATGCCGACGAAGAAGCCGATGCCAAAGAAGATTTTGATGCCAACGACCGCGATCCGCTGTTTGAAGATGCAGCCCGTATCATCGTTCAAACACAACAGGGTTCAACCTCTCTGCTTCAGCGTAAGCTAAAACTCGGGTATAACAGGGCCGGTCGTATTATCGACCAGTTGGAAGCAGCAGGAATTGTTGGCCCTTTCGAGGGAAGTAAAGCACGAGAGGTGAGAGTGGCCAACGAAATGGCTTTGGAACAATTCTTGAAAGATTTAAATATGGGTAATGGTGAGGGAAGTTTATAGTTGTTGGTTTTAAGTTAAAAATTAAATGAATAAAAATGAAATTGATTAAGTTTAGTATAGTGGCACTTTTTCTTTTTTCGATTGCCGGAGTGCAGGCACAAAGTAAAAAACAGGCGGAAAAATTACTTGAAAGCGTGATTGGTAAAATTGCCTCCTACAAGAATTTTGAAGCCGAACTGTCGTACACCATGGTGAATACCGAGATGAACATTGATGAAAAAAAGACCGGTAAAATTTTCGTTTCCGGCGACAAATACCGTATTGAAATGTCGGGTCAGATTATTATCTCTGACGGTAAAACCTTGTGGACCTATCTGGAAGATTCGCAGGAGGTGATGGTGAGCAACCTGGAAGACAATGACGAAAGCATCTCACCTACAAAAATTCTGACCAGCTACAACAAAGATTACGATGCTCGTTTTGATAAAGATGCAAATTATAAAAACAGTAATTTGAAACTCATTATTTTGAAGCCGTCAAAAGGCAAAAACTTTGAAAAGATGAGCGTGTTGGTAAACGAAAAGAAAATGATGCTGGAAAATTTTTCAGTTTACGATCAAAATGGAAATGTTTTTACCTACCACATAATCGATCTTAAACCGAACGTGAAGTTACCCGCTGATACATTTACTTTTGATACTAAAAAGTATCCTGACGTAGAGGTGGTGGATATGCGATAAGTTGTTGCCTTGCATTCACGCATTCAAGCATTTAAGCATTTATGCATTCACGCATTTAAGCATTTATGCATTCACGCATTCACGCATTTAAGCATTCAC
>CAZKGB010000188.1:0-5568 GCA_964551935.1 uncultured Lentimicrobiaceae bacterium
AACAGGGCCGAAAGTCTCTTCATCGTAAACGGGCATGCCTTTTTTGACATTGATAATCAGGGTTGGCTTATAGAACCATCCGTTATCATCTAAACGTTCGCCGCCCGTTAATATTTCAGCTCCCATCTTTATGGAATCGTCGACCTGCTTTTCAATTCCTTCTAAAAGGTCGAGCCTGGCCATGGGGCCCATATCAGTGGTTTCAACCATCGGGTCGCCCAACCACATGTTTTCGAGGAGCGCTTTTTGTTCATCAATAAATTGGTCAAGAATTGACTCTTCAACAATAAAACGTTTAGCGGCAATACAAACCTGGCCGCTATTTAGCATGCGCGAGCAGACACCCGTTTTGCACGACTCGTTAAACTGTGCGTCTGCCAAAACAATGTACGGATCGGAGCCGCCCAGTTCCATCACCGATTTTTTAAGATATTTTCCGGCTGTTGCTGCAACGGCTTGCCCTGCACGTCGGCTCCCGGTTAGTGTAACGCCTTGTACCAAAGGGTTTGCAATGACCTTGTCGGACAGTTCAACAGGAATAACCAGATTGGTAAAAACTGATTCCGGAAATCCCGCTTCGGTAAAAAGTTTTTCGATGGCATGAGCACAACCTTGTACGTTGGGAGCGTGTTTTAGCAAAAAGGTGTTGCCGGCCATTAGGGTGGGAACCGCTGCTCTAAGCACCTGCCAGAAAGGAAAATTCCAGGGCATAATACCGTAAACAGGCCCGATGGGGTCGAAACGAACGTAGCTGCTGGTGGCATCGGCTTCGTAATGTTCGGGCTTCAGTAATTCGGCAGTGGCATCGGCGTAATAGTCGCAAAGCCAGGCACATTTTTCGATTTCTGCTACCGATTCTCCAATTATCTTACCCATCTCAGCGGTGATAATGACGCCAAGTTCCTGTTTCTTATCGCGCAGTAACCTGGCCATCTTTTTAAAAAATGAACCACGCTGTTGATAGCTATAGGTTCGCCAACCGGTAAAAGCTTCATAATTTCTTTCGATTAGCCGCATCATTGGCCCTTCTTCAATTTCATCGTAACGGGCTATTACTTTTTGCGTATAGGGATTAACACTTTCCATTATGAAATAAATTTGGACAAAGATAGACATTCTAATAACCAATCATGTTGTCATTATTTATTTACATTTACACTTTTTATTTTGGCCATTGATAAATCGATAAAGCAAAACATGCTTTCGTATTTGATGTAAATGTACTAAATATCAAGTAATTATAAATCAATTATCCTATGAGAAAGTTTCAGTTATTAACATTATCCGTTTTGTTTTTTGCCCTTGTAGCACAAGCTCAATCGTGGAACAGGATGATACCCAAAGAGATTAAAAAAGCTTATTTAAAGGGAACACGTTCGGTTGACGGGCTTCCGGGAGTTAATTATTGGCAAAACCATTCCCATTATAAAATTGAGGCTGTTCTGCATGCCGATGAGAGTAAGCTTTCAGGCCATGAATCGGTGGTTTATCATAACGAAAGCCCCGACACTTTAAGTTATATCGTGATTCGTATGTATCAAAACTTTTATAAAAAGGGCAATGCCCGAAGCTGGAAAATAGACCCTTCGGATGTAACCCAAGGGGTTGACTATAAAAACTTAGTAGTTACCGATAATGCGGGAAATAAAATTTTTAAAAGTGTATCTGAAACAGCAACCAATCTGATAGTAAGGCTTTCGGAACCGCTGCTGCCGAAAGATTCGCTTAATCTTAGTATGGATTGGTCGTTTCACATTCCTCAAAAAAGTTGGAACCGGATGGGAAATTACGGTAAAAACAATTTTATGATTGGTTATTGGTATCCGCAAATTGCTGTTTACGACGACATCGATGGATGGGACAGAACAGATTTTAATGGTGTTACCGAGTTTTACAACGATTTTAACAACTACGATGTTACCATCACAGTGCCTGCGGGTTTTATGGTTTGGGCCACCGGTATTTTGCAAAATGGCGATGAGCTTTACAAAAAGAGTATCAGCAAAAAAATTAAAGAAGCTTACCAATCTGACGAAATGACTACCCTTTTTACCACCGACGATTGCCGTAATAAAAAGGTGTTGAAAAATTATCAGCGCAGTACAAGCTGGCATTTTAAAGCTCAATATGTTACCGATTTCACTTTTGGAGCAAACAAAGAGGTGTTTTGGCAGGGGAGCTCGTTGGTGGTTGATACGGTTTCGGGAAGGCGAACTTTCGTGGATGTTGTTTATCCCGATTCCATGATTACCTTTCCGAAGGCAGCCGAGTGGTGCCGTTGGAGTGTGAATTATATGTCGAAAGAGTTGCCCGGCGTTCCCTATCCTTATCCCCATATGACCTCCTGGAGCAATGGGAGGCGAACCGGTGGTATGGAGTCGCCCATGATGGCGAACGATGGGGATCCTACTTCGATTCCGTCAGCTAAAGGGCTTTTCTTCCACGAAATATCACACAGCTACTTTCCTTTTTACATGGGTACCAACGAACGCAAGTATGCCTGGATGGATGAAGGATGGGCTGCTTATCTTACCAATGGAATTATGGAAGCCATGGCGCCCGATTACAACTATTTTCAGCGGTTATCTTCAACTTTCGAGCATTTGAGCGGCAGTGAAAAAGAGGTAACTTTAATGACCCTTTCTGATTTAATTAGCGACTGGCAGTCGTACCGCTCGCATGCCTATAATCGCTCTTCCATGGCTAACGCGTATCTGCGTGATATGCTTGGCGATTCATTATTTGTAAAAGGATTGCACACTTACATGATGCGCTGGCATGGCAGACATCCTATACCGTACGATTTTTTTGCTTCCATGGAGGCGGGAACAGGTCGCTCGCTGAAATGGTATTATCTGCCTTGGTTTTTTGAGAAGGATTATGCCGATTTAGGAATCAAGAAGGTAACGCTCGATAACAAAATTGTTGTTCAAAATTATGGTGGGCTTCCTTTACCTGTAAAGATTACCTGTTTTTATACCGATGGTTCTAAAGAGGAGATCTATCAAACGGCCATTGTTTGGCGAACCGGTGAAAATGCCGTGATTATGAATGCCGACCCTGATAAAAAAATCGATCACATTAAGTTGGGAGATGACAATATTCCCGATATCAACGAAGCAAACAACGACTTTAAAATGGATGTGACCAATGACAACTAAGTTTGTGCTACTTTTGTCAATCAAATAATTCTTGCCGGCAAGGCATATTAAAATATTAAATAATTTACGATGATTTTTAAAAAATTACTTTTTCTGGTGTTGGTAACTATTTTCTTTCAGGGCGTTGCTCAGGTGGCTCCCGGAAAGTATTATGTTCAGTTTACGGATAAAAATAATTCTCCCTATTCGCTTGACCATCCTGAAGATTTTTTAACCCAAAGGGCTATCGACAGGCGTACTAAACAAAACATCAGTTACAACGAAACCGATCTTCCGGTAAATCCCCAATATCTTACAGGGGTGGCTGCCACGGGAGCTGAAATATTAAATCCCACCAAATGGATGAACGGCGTATTGATACACACGACCAATCCCTCGGTCATTGATAGTATAAACGCATTGCCTTATGTATCGGTGGTGCGTTCGGTTTCCGGTGTAGCTACTAATAGTACCAAGCCGTTTTTTAAAAATGAATCGATATCTCCTGAAAACAAACGTAAAAGCAAGGTTGTAAACCGTGAAATTGAATCGTTTGACTATGGTTATGCCGAAGGTCAGATAGACCTTATTAACGGTATTCCGTTGCATGAAGCCGGATTTCGTGGCGAAGGTATGGTCATTGCCGTGTTGGATGCCGGGTTTGATAGAGTGGATGTGGATTTACTGTTCGACAGTCTGCGTAACGACGGACGGATTTTGGGAACCAAAGATTTTGTTACGCCCGGTGGTAATGTTTATCAGGCTTTTTTCCATGGTCGTAATGTATTGTCTACCATGGCAGCCAACATTCCCGGATTAATGATTGGTACGGCACCAAAAGCTTCGTATTGGCTTTTAAGGTCGGAAAATGCCAGCCAGGAATACGTTTCCGAAGAGTACAATTGGGTTTCTGCTGCCGAGTTTGCCGACAGTGTTGGAGCAGATGTTATCAACAGCTCGCTGGGTTATACCACCTTTGATGATCCGGCACAAAATCACACCTATGCCGATATGGATGGAAATTCTACGGTCATTACACGTGGAGCCGATATGGCTGCCTCCAATGGTATTTTAGTGGTTAACAGTGCCGGAATCAGTGCTGAAAGCTCATGGCATTATATTGGGGCTCCTGCCGATGGCGATAGCGTATTTTCGATTGGAGCTGTTGATAACAGTGGCTTATATGCTCCTTTTAGTTCCACGGGGCCAACAGCCGATGGCAGAGTTAAACCCAACGTAACAGCCACCGGATGGGGAACTACCGTTTCGGATGGAAACAATGGAATTACTTATGGCAGCGGAACCTCTTATTCATCACCCATTATTGCCGGTATGTCTGCCTGCTTGTGGCAGGCCATGCCCCAAATGACCAACATGGAAATTCAACAGGCAATTATGGAAAGTGCATCGCAATTTACTAATCCCGATTCGTTGTTGGGGTTTGGAATACCTAATTATCAAAGTGCCTGGTGGATTTTAACCTCCATCGACAGCAATACCGATGAAGGTGCTAAATTGGCTGCTATTTATCCAAATCCGTTTTCAAATTATCTGACTGTTCGGTTGTTGGGCGATACCCGTGAAGCTTCAGTTAAGGTATTTAACATGCTTGGAGAAGTTGTTGTTGAACAGATGGTTTCTTCACCCTATTACCGTATTAATTTAAATGGTTATCGGGATAATATGCCACGGGGTTTTTATTTTGTGGAAATTGTAAGCGATCATAGAGTTCAAACCATTAAGCTGATAAAGCAGTAGGGTTGGATAAAAGATTTTTTTTATCGACTCCAATGTTGGTCTGCTTCCTATTTCTGGATGGTTAAAAACTATTCCTGATTTCTCCACGCTTTTCCCAATAGCTTTACCATATCGCCGGCAATCATCGCTTCCTGTCCAAATTTTTTGGCTGCTATATCACCGGCAAGGCCGTGGAGATAAACACCCAATACGGCCGCTTGCCCCGGAGTGTAGCCTTGTGCCAGCAGTCCGGTAATTATCCCGGTAAGCACATCGCCGCTTCCTGCCGTGGCCATACCCGGATTTCCGGTTGAGTTGAAATAACATTTTCCGTCGGGAGTAGAGATGGAGGTGTGGGCTCCTTTTAAAACTACGTAAAGGTTGTGTCGTTTGGCAAAATCGCGTTGTTTTTCCAGTTTTTCAAAATCGTTATCCCATTTTCCGACAAGCCTTTCAAACTCCTTAGGGTGGGGGGTAAGGATACTTCCGGCAGGTAGAAAAGCCAGCCAGGTAGGGTTTTCGGAAAGGATGTTTAAAGCGTCGGCGTCAAATACCATGGGAGCCGTAAACTCCTGAATCAGCAGTTTAAGTGCCATTTGCGATTGATGTTCGGTTCCCAGTCCCGGCCCTATACCAACGGCGGTGTACAGCCCAAGGTCGGGGACGTCCGAAAAGGAGTTGTCGGAGCGGG
>CAZKGB010000189.1:0-5518 GCA_964551935.1 uncultured Lentimicrobiaceae bacterium
CGCCATAAACCAAAACAAAGAAATTGCTATTGGTTATTCTGTTTCAAGTACATCAGTGTATCCGGGAATCAGATATTGCGGACAGTCGGCTGATGCTAATGCTAATGCAACCGGCATACTGGATATTGCCGAAGAAGTAATTTTAGAAGGTACAAATTCACAATTTGGTGAAGAACGCTGGGGCGACTATTCTAATATCTCAGTTGATCCGTTTGACGACCAAACATTTTGGTACACCAATGAATATATTAAGCCAAATAGCTTAAAAGGAACACGTATTGCATCTTTTCAGTTGGGTGAAGCTGTGTTAAATGCCAATTTTACAGCCGATAATACAACCCCTGATCTGAATAATATGGTAAACTTTACCGATCTTTCTACCGGAGGGGCCACTTCGTGGGAGTGGGAATTTACCCCTTCAACAATAAACTACCTGGATGGTACAAGCAGATATTCGCAAAATCCTAAAGTTGAATTTACTGAAGAAGGCTACTACAATGTTTCATTAACCATTTCAGATGGTACAAGTTCCGATACCGAAACAAAGGAGAATTATATAAATGTTATCTATACTTCTATTAATGCTTATAAAGATAAAATTTTCAGCGCTGTTTATGCTTACAATCGCGAAATATTTATCAAACTTCCCGAAAATATCAAATTTAATGTAATCGTTTACGATATGTCAGGAAAAATAGTGGCTGAGACCAAACAACCTAATCACCCCATTAAACTTTACAACTCAGGCAACTATATTGTAAAAGTAATAACCCCGAAAATAACGGTATCAAAAATAGTGTTCATTTATTAACCTCTATACAATGAAAAATAAAATTAAAAACTCATTGTTATCAGTAATGGTATTTATTGTTGCTACCGTAACAGCTCAGGTGCCGTTAACAACCGCTGTTGATTTTACGGCAACAGATGTTGAAGGCCATGAACATAATTTATTTCAGGTTCTTGATGGGGGGCAATATGTGCTTATCGATTTTTTCTTTACCACTTGCGGCCCTTGTCAAACAATAGCACCTATGGTTAATGAAGCCTATCACTATTTTGGCTGTAATACCGCTGATGTCGTGTTTTGGTCAATCGACAACGGAAATACCGATGCCGAATGTATTGCTTTCGACGAAACTTATGGTGTTGAATATCCTACAATCAGTGGAAATGAAGGAGGAGGAAACGCAATTTGTAATACTTATCAGGTATCATGGTATCCGGTTGTTATTTTAATTGCTCCTAACCACGACATTGTTGAGCAGGATATTTGGCCCATAACCAGCGCACAAAGTATTATTGATGTTTTGGAAAACCATGGAATTACACAAAATAATTGTGCAGTTGGCATTGATGATTTAATAAGTAAAAACCTCGATATAAACCTGTTCCCCAACCCCGCAACTTCGTTATTAAATATTGAACCGACAACCGGAAACAAAATTAACAAAATTGAAATTGTTGATATTGTTGGTAATGTTGTCGAAAAATTGAACCAATCACAAATGATAAATAATACACGAACTACCGTTAATTTGACCGGCCTGCACGAAGGGCTGTTCTTTGTCCGTGTTTATTTTGAGAATAATTTAATCGTTACTAAAAAATTCAACATTTTAAAATAATTACAAAAATGAAAAAGGTTTTTTTATCAATTGTTATGATAGCAATTATGGTATCAGCTTATACGCAAAATAGTTCCAGAGAGTTGTTTCCACCTCCGCAAGAGTTGTATTATTTTAACCAACAGCCTGACTATATTGAGTTTCATTGGAATGCACCTGCAATTGAAAACTGGTTGCATTGGGATGACGGTAATATTACTGTATATATACAATTTGGACCTAATACTACCGGTATGATTGCTTCACGCTGGGATAGTGCTTCTTTAGCACCGTATGTGGGCAGATATTTAAAATCTGTCAGGTTTGTTCCGGCTGAAACAGGAGTTAATTATACATTAAAAGTATGGTTGGGTGATAATGCAGCTTCCGAAATTCTTTCACAAACAACAGAAAACCTTGTTTATGAAACATGGAACGAAATTGAACTTAATGATTCCATTTTGGTTGATGGTACAGAAGAGTTGTGGTTTGGTTTTGAATTTGAATACGGCAATCAGGATTTAGCTTCGGTAACACTGGATAACGGGTCGAATACGATTGACGGATTTGGAAATATGCTGAATTTAAACGGTTCGTGGCAAACAATGCTTTCAACCGGAATGGAAGGTAACTGGAATCTGGTGGGAGTATTGAATACTAACGATACCATGTGTCAATCGGAATATACGGCATTAAACAGAGAGACAAATACATTTGTTGGTTACAACCTGTATAGAGATAATACAAAAGTATCAGGCCCTTTTCCTGAATTGTACGAATATAACACTCCGGAAGATCCGGGAATTTACGAATACTATGTTACCGCCCAGTACAGCGATGGTGAGTCGGAACCTTCAAACAAAGTAACGGTATACTGGTTAACCACCTCAGTTGAAAACCACAACTCGTTGAGTACCACTCTATTTCCCAATCCGGCGATTTCTGAAATACATATACAAAACCCGGAACCTGTAAAGCAAATCGCTATTGTTAACCAACTGGGTATTATTGTATATTTTGAAAAAATAAACGGTTTTCAAAATAATATTTCAATTAATATTTCCAATTTTGAAAACGGAGTTTATACGGCATTGGTTACTTACGAGAAAAAAACCGTAAGTAAACAATTTGTTGTAAACCGATAATTGCAGACATCAAGTTTTATCGATATTTTAATTTTGTGGTGAATACAGAAATAAAAGACTGACCCAAAAGCAAACAGGTATTAAAATAAAAAAGCCGCCGGTCCTTTTTTTGCAAAAAGTTCTGGCGGCTGAACCAATTTTCCTACCTTTGGTTTTATGTGGATAAATGAGTAAACAAATGGCGTTTATATCCGATTCTATTTCTTACTCATCATATTTTCAAGTCTTTCCAAACGTTTTTTAAGCTCGTTGTTTTCGGTTTTCAATTTTTCTATTTCACTTTGTTGTTCTTGTGTGGCTTTAACCAGCGGAACCACAAAACGGGCATAGCGCAAGCCATAATAATCTTTTTCACTTTCAGGTTTATCCACTCCGTCGAAATCGAAACCCAATGAACGTGCTGCTGCCTCAACATCCTGTGCAAGGAAACCCGTTCTTAAACGAGACTCTGCAGCGTTATAATCTTTTTTATCATTGGTTTTTCCGATAAATCTGTTATAGGCATCAATGTTGTAATGATAAGTTACAGGTTTCAGCTTAAGAATGAAATCAATACCCGGTACATCTTCATTGATATCGGTTTTAAATCTTTTATCGGAAACGTTACTCCAGTCGGCCCAGCCTCCAATACTGGAAACACTAGGATCACCCAGACGTATTTGATTACTGGCAGTAATCGTTGCGTTGGCTCCCAGAGCGGTTGAGTTGGAGAAATCACCTGCACTATAAGCCAAATATCCTAGTGCTGTATTTTCCGAATGCGTTGATATCCCATTCAGCGTGCTGCAACCTATACCTGTATTACCATAGGCTGTATTAGCACTTTTTAATACCTGATAGCCCAAGGCTGTGTTTCCGTAACCTGTTCGGTTTTCCTTGAGTGCTTTGGAACCGACAGCCGTATTTTTAACAGCTTCATCACTCGATGATGTGCCGTAACCATTCCAAAAAAGTGTCGAATCACCAACAGCTACATTTCTTGATTGAGTTATGTTTTTATACATGGAAGCATAACCTAATGCTACATTATATTCTCCTGAGCCGTTATATTCGAGTGCATAGTAACCGTAAGCACTGTTTCCGTTGCCTGAATTATTGTACAACGACATATATCCCATGCTGGTATTATAACTTCCTGTTGTATTATAACGTAAAGCATGGGTACCCATAGCCGTGTTAAAGCTTCCTGAACTTAAGCTATATAATGCTGTGGTACCAACTGCGGTGTTTGATGATCCTGAAATGTTGGTATACAAAGTTTTGTATCCAAACGCCGTATTATTAAACCCTGATATATTATTCCTCAATGTCCGGCTACCCACCGCTGTGTTGTAAGCACCCTGATACCAACTTCCTGCTCCAACAGCATTGGTGTACAATGCCGAGTCGCCAATAGCTACAATAGTTGAACGACTGGCGGCAATTCCAAGGGCATTACTTCCCACAGCCACATTGTTAATGCCTGTGCTGCCTGAATGTAAAGCACTCTCACCAACAGCTACATTATGATTACCTGTAGTATTCGAGTACATTGCCTCGCTACCCATTGCCAAATTGTAATTCCCTGATATGTTTTCCTTTAATGATTTATAGCCTACGGCAATATTGTGTTCTCCCGAAGTATTACTATATAATGTATAGTATCCGACCGCATTGTTGTAAGAAGCGGTATCATTATAAAGTGCGTATTGCCCAACTGCAGTGTTGTAATTTCCCGATTGATTGGTATAGAGGGTTAGGGCCCCAAAAGCTGTATTTCCAGTCCCTGTAGTATTATTAAATAATGCATACGACCCTGTAGCTGTAATGTTTGAGGCTGTAGTATTACTGTTTAAAGCCTGATAACCGGTGGCTGTGTTGTATTGACCGCTTGTGTTAGAGTACAAGGTACGAAAACCTATGGCAGTATTGGAAGATCCGCCCAGGTTTTTTTCCAACGACCAATACCCGATAGCCGTGTTGGAACTTCCTGTTGTATTGGTTTTGCCGCTTCCAATGCCTACAAATACATTCAGATTATTTGTTAAATCGTCATTTATTCCGGCATCTTCACCAAGAAACAAAGAGTTACCCCCCGTACGTGCATCGCTCAAATCATCAAGCGAAGAAACCCCCGAAGTAAAACGTACCCAGCTGCTTCCCGAATAAAAATAAAAGCCGGAGGTGCCATCGGTTTGATAGATGATTAACCCCGTTGCCGGCGAGGAAATAGCCTCTTTTTCGGCTTGTGTCATTCGCGGAACTAAAAACCCTTTAGTAGTACTTTGTACATCCAGCATGGCTGAAGCATCCGAAACTGCTCCCGTACTATTAATGGCTACCTGAGCCGATAATGTGGTAAGTATACCTGCAATTGCAATTAATAAAATTATCACTCTTTTCATAAAACTGTGCTTTTAGTGATTATCAAAACTGAAAATTGTTATTTCAATTCGACAAAACAATTGTTTAAATTTTCAAAATGCAAATGAAACGATTATTAAGTAAAATCACATCACCTTTTCGGGTGATTTTACTATTCCTTTGGTGTAATCCGGAAACAGTTGCTTGTGAACGGGTGTTGTTTTTTACCGAGATATACAAAATAGAGATTGTCGGCAAAAGCAGGATTAACAACTACGGGATGATAAACAGGTTTTTGTTGTTTCAGGCTGTAAATTATCGGTTTAGCCTCGAGTGCCACGGCCACATCATATCCCGAGCCGTTGAAAGTGAGGTTTTGCAATTTGCCTGAATTCAAATGACGGTATCTTTCAACTAAATTAT
>CAZKGB010000190.1:0-5458 GCA_964551935.1 uncultured Lentimicrobiaceae bacterium
TGTAACCTTTTTTATTTGATCAACAATTTAGCGGAATAATTATTAACCGGGCTATTATTATCTTGTATTACAAATTTATTAGGATATTTAATTTAAAAATCCTCAATCTCACCCTCTTCGTTTACATATACACCCCAGTTGACATACACCAGCTTGTTGTCGCGAAAATAAAAATCAAGCATTTCATCGTCGAACGAAACACGCTTGTCAACGTCTTCCATTTCCGAATCATAATCACCAAGTCCATTCTCTTTCATTAATTTAATAATGTCCTCTTCGCTCATGCCAATTACCTTGTGCCCGAACATGGTGGCTTCGGGGTGGTCGGTTTCAAAACCTGAAACTATCTGTTTAGCACTTCCTTCAAATATTACTGAAAAACCCAACTCCCAGTAATGCAGAATAAGCATGTTCATCTCCTCATCTTCTTCTATCGAGTCAATCTCTTCCGCTTCGCCCAAAAGGGTTACAATGTTGTCAAGATACTCTCCGAACTCTATTTCTCCAAAGCCTTCCTTGGGCTTAATTTCTAATGATTCTAACATAGTTGTATTATTTTGATTTTGGTTTTTAAAATTATTACTTAAAAGGCGAATCGGGCTCCTTTGCCATGTGTTTGTAAACCTGCTTATCAAGCCAATTGGGAAAAAACTTATTGATCCAAAAGGTTAACTTCCCCTGTGAGGTTAAAATAATTCTGTTTTTCCGTTTAACCACCGCTTTATAAATATGGTTAGCAACCTCTTCCGCCGTCATCATTTTTCCCTCATCACGAGGTGATTCGCCCTGCATACTCCCATCGGCTGCCAGCGCAGTGTTTCTTATGTTGGAGGCGGTAAATCCGGGAAAAGCCATCAACACATGTAAACCTGTTTTCAGGTTTTCTATCCGCAGCGTTTCCATAAAACCATTCATAGCAAATTTAGAAGCCGAATAGCCTGTTCGGCCCGGTAACCCTTTTAACCCCGCGATGGAGGACACACCTACCACACTGCCTTTGGTTTCCAACAAAAAAGGCAACGCATGTTTAGTGCAATACACCGTACCCCAAAAGTTAATATCCATCAACCGTTTTAACACATCAAGCTTTAAATCGTTGAACGTGGCACGCATGGAGATACCGGCATTATTTATTAAAATATCTATTTTACCATACTTTTCAACTCCGGTAAGTATCAGGTTTTTGCAATCGTTTTCATCGCTAACATCAGCCACGCAATAAACTGCTTCGCCCCCTTGCCGATTAATCTCATCGGCAACCTTTTTCAGATTATCATGATTCCTGGCGCCCAAAACAACCTTTGAGCCTTTGCCCGAAAACTCGAAGGCCAGCGCTTTTCCAATGCCCGAGCTGGCCCCTGTTATGACTACTACTTTTCCTTCCATAATTATTTACAAGTATAACATTATTTTGTTAATTCTTGTGATTTCAAAACTATTTTTATGGTTCTTTTTAAACAAAATTATACCATACGCTTTAAACGGCGAAATAAACTGTAATATTTAAACAAACCGGAAAAGACCCATACATTTTTCATATATTTGAAAGTTTTTTATTACAAACCACGGTAAGAATCAAGCAGAATATTTTTAATCATATTAAATTATAAATATAATGAGATAACCTGTGTTCGGAAACAAAAGGTAATTAAACAGGTAAAGAAATTTCCTATTTCTTTTGTTCATAGTATAATAAAAAGCACAATCAACATGAAAGGAAACAAAGTATTAATAGCGGTTGAAAACCCATTATTACAGAAAAAGCTAAATGGTTTTTTTAAGCAGTCGGGCTTTAATATCATTTCTTCAGAGATACTGCAAGATGCTACCGTTAAAAGAGAAATTTCCTTTTCTATTGTAGATATCTCCGCTGCATTGAAGTTGCTACCTTACATTTTAGAGCAAAAAGAACATTCCGAAAATATTTTGCCGGCTTTGATATTTCTACCCGAAACCGAAAATCCTGTTGAATGGCTGGAGAAAGGATTTGATGATTTCTTGTTTTTTAAGGAATCGCCCGAATTGTACTTTGCTAAAATAAAGAAATGGGTACTGGTGCATCAAAAATCCATAAATGCTTTAACAAGTCATCAGAACTTACTAAACACCGTTGCTCACAGCCTTAGATCCCCCATAATAATTATCAATAAAGACGGAAGCATAGCTGCCATAAATCAAGTTGCTGTTGAGCTGTTCGGAATTGACATGAAAAAAACTCTTGGGAATCATTGGACCTTATACACACCTGAAGAATATATCGAACAACTTCTTAAAGTTTATGAAAACATCAATAATGGCAGTGCAAACGGACCACACAATTTTGAATTTAAGTTCAAAGACAAGTTAAACAGGGAGCGCACATGGAAGGTTTCTATTGATACCGATCCGGTTTCAGAAAATATTGTGGTTGTTATGCAAGATATTGAGTTTGTTAAAGAATCACAACGGGCGTATTACCAGAGCGAACAAAAATTTTTATCGGTTATTGAGGCTATTGATGTGGCGTTTTCCATTACGACTCTCGAAGGTGTTTTTGTTGATGTGAACAGATTTTTTCTTGATCGGCTGGAATATCAACGTAACGAGGTAATTGGGAAAAAAGTTGCCGATTTACAGATATGGCACAACCTGTCTGAGCGCGATAAATACATCAGCCTATTGATGAAAGAAGGGGTGGTAAAAGAGATGAAAGTTGATTTTAAGGCTAAATCAGGGAGTCTGATTCGCGGGATATTGTCGGGAAGAATTGTTTCATTAAACAACAAAAAGTATATATTTTCTTCAGTAAAAGATGTTACGGAGTTAAAAAATATTCAGCTCCTTTCGCGTACCATACAACAGATAAAAGATATTGCTTTAACCCAACCGGATGAAAATAAACTATTCCAACTGCTCAATAACGAGTTTCAGTATTTTTCATGGTTCAATCAGTGGAAGTTTCTGGTTTTTAACAAAAAAGAGAATGCCATTTACCGGTTCCAAAACAACAAATTAACAAAGTGCACCAATTGTCAGGATGACGAGCGCTTGCTTGAGAAGGTTGGAAATAATAATTCGGAAATAGCTTTAAACAGGCCCGATATTGAATTGTTGCTTGGCAAGAAAAGCAAAAACAACAAGCTAAAATCACCTTCGGTGTGGATGTGTTTTCCGCTACGTACCAAGAGTAATTATTTAGGAAGCCTGGTCTTTAAAAGTACTCTCAGTAATCAGGCACAAATAAAATCAGTTTTTAATACCATTACCACCATTACCCGGGAGATAAGCTTTGTTCTTGAGGAGAATGAAGTGGAAGATGAACTTCATATTATCCGGCATGCACTTAATTCGGCGGCAAGTGCTGTGGTTATAACTGACACTGACGGAAACATTACCTGGGTTAATAAAGCCTTTACTTCCCTCACCGGTTACGTTTATGAAGAAGCCATTGGCCAAAACCCGCGAATTTTAAAATCAGGAAACCATCCGCGAAGTTTCTATAAAAAATTATGGGATACTATTCTTGCCGGAAAAGTGTGGAAAAACGATTTAATAAACAAACGTAAAGACGGTAGTTTCTACCACGAAGAAAATATCATTACCCCGGTGTTTAATAAAAATGGAAAGATAATCCGGTTTATTGCCATAAAGCAAGATATCTCCGAAAGGAAAAAATTTGAAGAAGATTTAAAAAAACATTTAAACAGACATCAGATTTTAAATAATATCCTTTCCTATTATCTTACCGAAGGAGCAGTCAATCTTAATAGTATTATCAACTATTATTTAGCTGAAATAGGAACTTATGTAAAAGCAGATCGGATGTGTTTTACCGAATATGATACCGACTCCATGGACTGGACCAACATCTATCAATGGTCAAAGGATACCGATGAACGTAACATCTTATCAAACTTTAACGAGGACCAAATTGAGCTGTTAAAGGATTGGTTTACAAAAAAATTAGACAAATCTTCGAATTATTGCTCATTTTCACCTAACCAGATTGAAAATGTGGAAATTAAAAACCTGTTTGTTAATAAAGATATTGGCACACTTATCTGTTTTCCTTTATATCATGATGAGAAAAGGATTGGTTTTATTGGTTTTATTTTTTCCGATTCCGACTACATCATGACAGATGATGAACTCAATCTGATAGAAATATTTTCGTATATCATTATCAATATTTGGTTAAGAAACGCTTCGTTAAAAGAGCTGGAAAGTGCCAAGCAAAAAGCGGAAGAGGCAGTCAAACTTAAAACTTCGTTTTTAGCCAATATGAACCACGAAATAAGAACACCCATGAATGCGGTAATGGGCTTTTCCGACCTTATGACAGAAGCCTCCTGCGAAGAGAAGAATGAGTATGCAAAAATAGTTTTAAAAAGTGCCAAACAGTTGTTAAAGCTTATTAACGATGTTATATTCTTGTCACGCTTACAAAGCGAGCACTTACCGATTACCCTTTCGGAGTGCAAACCTGCTGAACTAATCGATACCGTATTTCAGATGTTCCTTGTTTCAGACGAAAATGTTAACAATTTGGATATCCGGATGTCGTTTCCGGGCAGTTTAAAAGATTTTGTATTTATTTCCGACGTGGATAAAATTCAACAGGTGATGACCAATTTTGTTTCCAATGCCCTGAAATACACCTTCTCGGGATATGTTGAAATGGGCTTTTCGGTAGAGGGAGACAAGGTTAGGTTTTACGTTAAAGATACCGGAAAAGGAATTGCTAAAGAGGAGGTTCCTAAAATATTTGATGCTTTTTACCGCAGCTCCGATGTGATGTTTAGCGCCATTCGGGGAACAGGACTTGGATTAAATATTGCTAAAGAGCTGGTAGAAACCATTGAGGGTGAAATAGGGGTTAATACTGAACTCAATAAAGGTTCGGAGTTTTATTTTGTCCTGCCTTATAAAAAGGTTGAAAACATTAAAAGCAGCAAGAAAACAAAACAGCCGGCAAATCAACAATGGGATGAGTTAAAAATTTTAATAGCCGAAGATGATGAAGACAGTTACCTCTATCTTAAAACTTTACTGCAAAAACGGGTAAAGACCATCGACAGGGCAACTGACGGCCTGATGGCAATAAAAATGGCTTTGGATAATGAATACGATTTGATTTTAATGGATATTAAAATGCCTGAAGTTAACGGTCTTGATGCCACGCGGCACATCAAGCTTAAAAAACCTCATTCAATTATTATTGCCCAAACCGCTTACGCCATGCCCGAAGAAAAAAAGAGTGCTCTTCAATTAGGCTGCGACGAGTACATTACCAAACCCATTAATAAAGAGTTGCTGTACGATATTATTGAAAAAAAGGTTTTAAGCAGAAAATAAAATCAGATTTGATTTGTTTTAATCCGGCTATAAAAACTTTTGATAATTGGTTTTAATAACCCGAGCCGTGGTGAGCCGATCGATGGTTCTTAGCAAAATGGCACTTTTCACATTGTAAAATGAA
>CAZKGB010000191.1:0-5458 GCA_964551935.1 uncultured Lentimicrobiaceae bacterium
AACACCTTTTCTCCCCATTCAGCAAACCCATCATTACAACTCGCTGGAAGAGGCCAAAGCTGTTGTAGCTGCGGTTGGTGAAAAAATTAAAACCGAAGGACTTCCCGGGCAGCTCTCTCCTTTTGTTGTCGGAATTACCGGTTACGGAAATGTTTCCAAAGGGGCTCAGGAAATCTTGTCATTACTCCCGGTAGAGGAGGTTTCGCCTGTTGAACTGCTCCATCTGCAACAACGCGACAATCTTTCGAACAAAGTGGTTTATCAGGTGGTTTTTAAAGAGGAAGATTTATCGGAGCCGTTGGAGGCTGGCAAAGCCTTCGATTTGCAAGAGTACTACCAGCATCCGGAGCGATTCAAAGGCCGGTTTGAGCAATATATTCCTCATTTAAGTATCTTAATGAACTGTATGTATTGGGACGACCGTTATCCGAAAATTGTTACCAAAGATTATCTTGAAGGCCTGTTTAAGGAGGGAACACCCAAACTTACGGTGATTGGCGATGTTACCTGTGATCCTGACGGATCCATCGAAATAACCCATAAGGGAACCGAAATTGAAGACCCGGTATTTGTTTACAATCCCTTTACCCGTGAGCCAAAGATGGGCTTCAAAGGTGATGGCGTTTTGGTGATGGCAGTTGATATTCTTCCCAGCGAATTGCCTCGCGAAGCCTCAGGAGCATTTAGCCACGCACTGGTCGACTTTGTACCCGATATTGCTGCTGCCGACTATAGCCGCGATTTTGAAAGTCTCAATGTGCCGGCGCCCTTTAAAAGAGCCATGATACTGCATCGTGGGAAACTAACTCCTGATTTTGAATATTTAAAAGAACATGTGAAAAATTATTAAACTATTGGTTTATAACCGATTGTTGTTATCTTATTACCCCTTGATTTACCGATACAATAGAATCGGCAAAAGGCAAAGCAAACAAAATAGTTGTAATGAAAAAAATATTAATAATTGGTGCAGGATTGTCAACCATTTCGTTGATTGAATACCTGCTCGAAAACGCTGAAAAGCACGACTGGCAAATTACGGTTGGTGATATTTCGGAAGAAAATGCCAAACGAAAGGTTAATGGAAACCCACGCGGAACGGCTAAAGTTTTTAACATTAAAGACGACCTTGAAAGCTGGAATACTATCGCTCAGCAC
The DNA here is from genome assembly GCA_964551935.1 of uncultured Lentimicrobiaceae bacterium. Lineage (GTDB taxonomy): Bacteria > Bacteroidota > Bacteroidia > Bacteroidales > F082 > B16-G9. The sequence goes on from CAZKGB010000191.1 coordinate 1,159, forward strand.
GATGTGGTTATATCGATGTTACCCGCCTCGCTTCACCACCTGGTAGCTGAGAAATGTATCGATTTGCGTAAACCCATGTTGACGGCTTCGTATGTTACCGATCAGATTAAAGCGTTGGATGAGAAGGCTAAAAAAGCCGGGGTACCGGTTTTGATGGAGTTGGGACTCGACCCGGGAATTGACCATATGTCGGCCTTAAAAGTGATGAACCGTATTAAGGATGAGGGTGGTAAATTAACCTCTTTCTATTCGTTTACAGGAGGCCTGATAGCACCCGAATCGGACAACAATCCCTGGAATTACAAATTTACATGGAACCCTCGCAATGTTGTGTTGGCAGGCCAGGGCGTGTCGCAATATATTCAGAACGGCCGGTATAAATATATACCGTATCATCGTTTATTCGACCGTGTTATGACTCGTAAGATATTACAATATGGCGATTTTGAGGTGTATGCTAATCGTAACTCACTAAAGTATCGTGAAATTTACGGGCTAAATGATATCCCTTCATTGTTTAGGGGAACTGTTCGTAAACCGGGTTTTGCCAAAGCATGGAATGTTTTTGTCAGATTGGGTTTAACCGAAGACGATTATATTATTGAAGATTCTGAGAATATGACTTATCGCCAGTTTGTTAACGCATACATGAAGTACGAACCCAATGTTCCTGTAGAAATTAAATTACAAGAGTATTGCTCTAATGCATCTGATCCGACGGTTTTTGAAAAATTAAAATGGCTCGGCCTCTTTGATGACCGTAGAATCGGTCTTAAAAATGCAACACCTGCACAGATACTCCAAAAATTGCTGGAAGAAAAATGGGCCATGGATCCCGATGATAAAGATATGATTATCATGCAGCATGAGTTTAAATATACCACGGCTGATAACGAGGATAAGATGATTGTTTCGGCTATGGCGTACATTGGCGAAAACCAGGAAAATACTGCAATGGCGGTAACCGTGGGACTTCCTTTGGCCATTACAACCAAATTGCTGTTGACAGGCAAAATTGATTTAACCGGCGTGAACCTGCCTGTTCATAAACAGATTTATGAACCGGTTCTCGAGGAACTTAGCGAATATGGAATTACCTTTGAAGAGAAAGAATACATGATGACTTAAGTTTTATCCGGGATATTATTTATTACGCATCAAAATGGCTGGGACTCTTTTTTTCATCTACGCGATTCAGGCTATGGTCCAATCATCGAATGATAATTGGGATGAAAGGCTTATAGTTTCATGCAATAACAACGGCAGCTCGGTTCGTGGTTGTAATTAAAAAATGAACATGCGAAGAAGCGATAAAGAGATAACGGACAAAGTGTTGCTCAACGAGATACTGACTAATGCCCAAATTTGCAGAGTTGCCTTTTTTGCTGATGATTATCCTTATATAGTACCCATGAATTTCGGGTATAGTAATGGCTATCTGTATTTCCATGGTGCACCCGAGGGGAGGAAGCTTGACCTTATCAAAAAGAATAACAAGGTTGGGTTTGAAATAGAGCTTGCACACGAGATTATTAAAGACGAGGTTTCCTGTAAATGGACTACAAAGTATCGTTCGATTATTGGAACCGGTGAAATGGAAATTGTAACAGATACTGAAGAGAAGATTGCCGGCTTGAATTGTATTATGGCACAACACGGCAAAACCGATAATGCCTACAATAGCAGTGCCGTTAATTACATTGTAGTTTTAAAGCTTAGGATTAACAGCATGGCGGGGAAACAATCCAGATATGTTACCGGAAAACAGGGCATAAAAAAACCCTCACTGTAGAAACAGAAAGGGCTTTAAAAACATAGTTTTGATATTTACGCTTGAGCAATGGGACCACCCATCGAAAAAGGAGGAAAACCTTCGTTTCCGCTATCTTTAATGGGGCCATGCATCTTTTCAAATTTGTTAATATTATCCTGAAGAGCCTTTTGCAAGCGCTTGGCATGCTCGGGAGTAAGGATAATGCGCGATTTAACTTTTGCTTTAGGCGAACCGGGCATCAGTTTTACAAAATCTATAATAAACTCGGAGTGTGAATGGCTGATAACTGCTAAGTTTGAATAGATACCTTCGGCTACCTCTTCGCTCAACTCAATGTTTATTTTATTTTGGTTATTTTCCATAGTGTTAATGGTTTTGACAAAAAAGGCGTTACCTTTTTATAAGTAACGCCTTTTTTTTGTTAATCTATTCTTCTTCGGTAGTACTATCTTCGTCGGTTGAAGCAAGTGAGGCTTTTGCCTGCAGCGCTTCATATTCGGATTTGGAGCTTACAATAATGTCGTTGTAGTCGCGTAAACCGGTTCCTGCCGGAATTTTGTGTCCCACAATTACATTTTCTTTCAAACCTGTAAGTTCATCCGATTTAGCCTGAATGGTTGCCTGTGTAAGTACTTTGGTTGTCTCCTGGAACGATGCTGCCGAAATCCAGCTTTTGGTTTGCAGCGATGCTCTGGTGATTCCCTGTAATACTTGCCGTGCTGTAGCAGGACGTGCTTCACGGGCAACAGCTTGTTTTTTGTCGCGGCGTTTTAAAACAGAATTCTCATCACGAAGTTTACGAGCCGAAACAATCATACCCTCTTTCAGGTTACTCGATTCGCCCGGGTCTTCGATAACTTTCATGCCGAATATCTCATCGTTTACCTCCTGGAAATCGATTCTGTTGACCAGTTCACCTTCGAGGAAACGGGTATCGCCCGGATCTTCAACCTGAACTTTACGCAACATCTGACGAACGATAACTTCAAAGTGTTTGTCGTTAATCTTCACACCTTGTAAACGGTAAACTTCCTGTACTTCGTTTACGATATACTCCTGAACCTTCATGGGCCCTTTAATGGCGAGAATATCGCTTGGCGTGATAGCTCCGTCAGACAGGGGAGTTCCTGATTTTACAAAGTCGTTTTCCTGGGCAAGTATCTGTTTGGCCGTGGAAACCAGATAGCGTTTCTCATCGCCTGTTTTAGAGGTAATGATAACTTCGCGGTTACCTCGTTTCAGTTTCTTACCGAAGGTTACAACACCGTCAATTTCGGCAACAACAGCAGGGTCGGAGGGGTTACGTGCTTCAAATAGCTCGGTTACCCTTGGCAAACCACCGGTAATATCACCGGCCTTACCAAAGGCACGCGGAATTTTAACCAGGATATCCCCGGCTTTAATTTCGTTGCCCTCGTCAGCCAAAAGGTGTGCGCCAACAGGCAGGTCGTAGGTTTTAATGACACTGCCGTCTTTGGCTAAGATTTTAATATTCGGATTCTTCGATTTTTGTTTTGAATCGATGATAACTTTTTCCTGATATCCGGTCTGTTCATCCGACTCAACACGGTATGATTGACCTTCAACAATATTTTCAAAGCTGATTTTACCGTTAACCTCCGAAAGAATAACCGCGTTAAACGGATCCCAGTCGGCAATCAAATCGCCTTTCTTCACCTTAGCACCATTCTTAAAATAGAGGTTTGAGGCGTAGGGCAGGTTGCCTGATGTAAGAACGATACCTGTTGCAGGATCAACAATTCTCATTTCGGCAGACCTTCCAATAACGATTTGATATTTTTTGTCCTCTTTTTTGTAATCAACGGTTCTCAGTTCATCAATTTCCAAAACACCATCGTTTTTAGCAACGATACGGGCATTAACAGCAACGTTTGAAGCAGTACCTCCCTGGTGGAATGTACGCAGGGTAAGCTGTGTTCCGGGCTCTCCAATCGACTGGGCTGCAATAACGCCCACTGCTTCGCCACGTTGAACCAAACGGCCGGAAGCCAGGTTACGTCCGTAACATTTGGCACAAACCCCGTGTTTCGATTCGCAGGTTAATACCGAACGAATTTCAACCGTTTCAATGCCTGATTCTTCAATGGAAGAGGCTATTTTTTCTGTAATCTCTTCACCGGCTTCAATAATTAATTCGCCGGTATGTGGATGGTAAATATCATGAACCGTAACACGGCCGAGAATTCGGTCGTAAAGTGTTTCCACGATATCTTCGTTTTTCTTTAAGGCGGAAATAGTAAGGCCTCGCAAGGTCCCACAATCTTTTTCAGAGATGATAACATCCTGGGCAACGTCGACCAAACGACGAGTAAGGTAACCGGCATCCGCTGTTTTAAGGGCGGTATCGGCAAGACCTTTACGCGCACCGTGAGTAGAAATAAAGTACTCAAGTACCGTTAATCCCTCTTTAAAGTTAGAGAGAATCGGGTTTTCAATAATTTCACCACCGGTGGCACCCGATTTCTGAGGTTTGGCCATCAGTCCCCTCATGCCCGAAAGCTGACG
>CAZKGB010000192.1:0-5435 GCA_964551935.1 uncultured Lentimicrobiaceae bacterium
CTATAACACTAATTGCACCTGCGCCACTTCCATCAAATACACCAACTACAATTTTAGCCACCGCCAAAAAACCGTCACCCCAGATAGCAATTCTGGAGGCTTTGATTATGGTTCCTTCACGGGTTGGTAATTTTGCCATGGTGATTCACTTATTAATATTGTTTGCCGGATATTTTAAAATATCAAACTTTTTATCTTCTTGCCGAAAGCTTACGGAATTGTTTTTTTAATGATTAAACAGAACAGGATATTGTATGATCAATTCATAAACAGGCCTTCTTTCTACTGCAATAACTTTGTCTCAATTAACCTCTTTAATCAACTCTTTATTTTAAATGGTTATTTTAATATTCAAAAATACTGTTTATTATTATATAGTTTGTTTTTCGAATCGTTTAATTCAGCTTGTTTTCACTGTTTATAGATGCTAAATAAGCCGGTGAAGGTGGTGTTAAAGAAAAATTAAGCATGAAAAATCGGTATTTAATCATTTTTTAAGTTTTGTAATTAAACTTTAATCAACTTCTTTACGAAAATAGTTATCTTTGCACTTTCAAAATCAAGCAAGAGGTTAGAGCCGGGAATTATTTATAGGCTCACCATCTAATTTTTTTTCCACCTCACCTTGCCAACGCAGGTTTTTTTATCCGGAAATTATGGAATACAATACAGAAAGATCACAACTTGTTATTGCTGAATATGGCCGCAATATTCAAAAAATGATTGATCATGTTATCACTATCGAAGATCGTGAAAAACGTACTAAATCGGCCAGAGTTATCGTGAACATTATGGCTCAGATGAATCCACAGGTTCGCGAAAACGAAGATTATATGCACAAATTGTGGGATCATCTTCATTACATTGCCGATTTTAAACTGGATGTCGATTCGCCCTATCCTCCGCCGGAAAGAGATACTTTTCAGAAAAAACCCAACCCCATTCCTTATAGCGATAACAAAATTACCTTTCGCCACTATGGGAAATACGTTGAAAAAATAATTGCCAAGGTTAGTGAAATGGAAGATGGCGAAGTAAAAGATCGATTGATTCAAATTATCGCCAATCACCTAAAAAAGTCGTACCTGGCCTGGAACCGTGACTCGGTTAATGATGAAACCATCTTTAAACATTTGGAAGAGCTTTCAGATGGCCGGCTTAAACTTACCGAAGGCCAGCAGTTGATATCTACCAATGAGATACTTTCGCGAAGCCGTGGTACAAAACATAAATCGACCGGCTATCGTAAAGACAACAACGGAAGTAAACGTCGTAACTACAATCCCAAAAGGTATTAACGGTATTTGTCGGCTATTTATGAATTTTTAAGAAATTCATCTCATTCTTTTTCAGACCTCTTATTGTGAAAATCAATTAATTGTCTATTTTTATGCTGTAATAAAACAGCATATCTCATGGATTTTAAAACAATAATTTTTGATTTTGGCGGGGTGGTAATTGACATTGACCCTCAACTTACTATCAACGAATTTGATAAACTGGGCATGACCGATTCGGGTACTTTTTTACAACCTGATTTTATCAACAATGTGATTCGAAAGTTTGAAAGGGGAATTTTAACCCCTGAAGCCTTTAGAGACGAGGTAAGAGCCAGGGCAAACACCGATTTTACCGACCAACAAATTGACGATGCCTGGAACGCGTTGCTGTTTGATATTCCTGCCGAGCGGATAGAGGTAATTGAGGAGGTCAAAAAGAATTATAAAATATTACTGTTAAGCAACTCCAACGAGATACATTACGATTTATATATTCGTGATTTGCAACTTCGGTTTGGATATCGCGAATTTGATGAGCTATTCGACAAAGCCTATTTTTCGTTTGACCTGCACCTTAGCAAGCCCGATGTTGAGATTTACGAGTTTGTGATGTATCAGCATAAATTAAATCCGGCTGAAACCCTTTTTATTGATGATAACCTTGAAAACATCAATACGGCAAAATCGTTGGGTTGGAAAACCTATCACCTGCAAAGTCCTGAACGTATTCGCGATATATTTACCGAAGGAAAGCCTAATGTTGACCTGGCTATCGAATAGTTTTGTTTGAAAGTGTTACCAAAGTTACAGCATCTTTGTATGTGATTTTAATGCTTCACCTCCAAAGTGCCGTTTACAATTAAGGTTGCATTTGTTTCGATGACTAATTGGTAACAGACAGCATGGGTGCCGGCCTGTATCTCAGGAAAATTTCCTCCGCTTGGAGTTTGCGGTATAGTTACGATATAATTCAGCGAAGGAACCTTGCCGTTGGACCAGTTACCGGTATCAAACCAGTCGGTGGTGTTTCCAATCCAACCTGTTTCGCCCGGTTTTAAGTTGAGGGTGTAATCTTCTACCTCACCATCAAAATTATCCTGACAGCTGGTGGCTGCACTGCTATATTTGGTTGATACGCGCATGGTAACCGAGCCCGCCAGGGTGTCATCGGGAATGGTTATTAACAAAGGAGAGCCGGAGGTAGGCCCGTCGGGGTTGTTGTTAACAGAGCCTAAGTTATAGCTTTCATTGGCATCATCAAAATCACAATCATTATTCCAGTCAATCCAAACCATGGTATAGGTTGTAAAATCGCCATCAGTATTGGCATTTACAGTCAGGTTGTAACTGTTTCCCAGCTTAACATCGGTTGACTGACCGGTGTAATCGCTGTATCCGGCCGGCTTTGCTGAAGGGTTGTTGATGGTGTTAAACATTACCAGGGTTGTACTTGTTTGAAAACTTGTGTTCCCGGATGAAGCACAAACAATGCAGGGTGCCTCACCTGTAGTTGTGGCATAACCCGACAACCCGGGCGTCAGATAACAATTATCGGTGGTATTGTACTCATAAAGACTAAAATAATAGGGGGTACCCGAAGTCAATCCTGAAACGGCTACCGTGGAGTTGACTCCGGTGTAAACAACAAAATTGTCTGTTCCAATTACATCGCCGTTTCCGTATAAGGTGTCTCCCGAGTAAAGCGTTCCCGATAACGGGTCGGCTGTTGTTGCACTACCTTCGTGAGCCAGAACCAGTACAGATGAACCGTTGCCTCTATCCCATGACATATCCATCGAGGTATCGGTTATATCAGTAAAAGAGAGGTTCGAAGCTTGTGTATCGGGAGGAGTACATCCTTCATATATTTCTATATCATCAATAGCCATGTCCGATGTGTAGCCGCTACCTGTAACGCCTTCAAACCTTATAACAACATTGGTTTCACCCGTATAAGCTGAAAGAGATAAAGCCAATTGATGCCAGCTTGTGCCCTGATCACCGCTTTTGGAAAACAGATTGGAAGACCAGTTTGTACCTCCGTCAACAGAAATCTGGACAGAGAGGGTTCCCATGTCGGCGCCATTCATGTGGTACCAAAACGAGAGGGTAGGATTTGTTAATCCGCTAAGGTCGAAGTTTGGGGTTAGAACATAGCCGGTACTACCATTACATGATGAGGATTCGGTATATAAATAGTTGCCGCTTCCTGAAGTGTGGTCTCCCGTGGGGCCTGTTCCCGATGAGGCTGTTGAATTGGAAAAGATATCCCAGTCGATATCATCGCCAACAAAGTTTGACCAGCAATCGTCGAGCAATATGGAATTATCAGCTGTGCAATTATAGTCAGGTGTGCTGGTAGTCCATGAGTCGAAATTTTCAATATAAGGGAAGGTGCTTACCGATGAGCAGGCAGTAACAAATTGCTCTTCGTTGCCGTAGTTGGTTCCGTAAGAGTTGGTTGCATAAGCACGTACATAATACTGTGTTGAACCCGTTAAGTTTGAAAGGTTGCTGGTAAAGACGCCTGTTCCTGTACCGTCAGAAGTATGAGCATCACTCAGATTTGGGTTGGTTGATGTGCTCCAGCAAACTCCTTTGGCAGTAACCGAAGCCCCGTTTTCCGAAGTTACTTCACCACCACCGTCGGCGGTTGAGGAGGTGATGTTTGTAACTACGCTGGTTGTAACTGTTGGTGGCCCCAACGTGGTACCATCTCCTGTTAAAGCAGTTGTGTTGTAACAGTGGTCGGCTCCAAAATATTCGTAAAGGGCGAAATGGTAGGTTGTACCCTGATTAAGTCCGGTTATGGTTGCTGATGTGCCAACTCCGTTATAAACAACATAATTACCCGATCCGATTTCATCGCCACTGCCGAAGGTAGCATTGGCAGCATAATAATTTCCTGAAACCGGATTTGAGTTAACGGCACTGTTTTCACGGGCTACAATTAATACTGAGTCGCCGTTCCCTCTTGTCCATGAAATGGTTAGTGATGAGGTTGATGTGGAATTGGCACCAAAACCGGATGCTTGTGTGGTAGGTGAAGAGCAGGATGGTGGAAATGAAAAGGAGGCAATACGTGTTTCCCGCGAAGACCCGGAAATGTATTCGCTGGTGTACCAAAAGGTAGTGCCATCCGAAGGGTCTACACTTATGTTGCTGTAATCTCCCCAGCGATTGTAGCTTGTTTGGGAGGAGGTGCCGGTTTGTATGGTTGTTTCGGCAATATCTAATGTGTTAAGTGGTCCGTTTGCCGATTGCCCGCAATATCTGATGCTTGGATAAGTAGAGGAACCATCCGAGGCTGTATATCCCAAAGCAATCTCTCCCAGGTCGTTCATGGCGATACTTCCGCACCATCTGCTGACATTGTCGGGGTTATAGGTTCCCTGTTGGGCAATGCTCCATCCGGAACCGGTGTTCTCCAGTTCGTACCATCTAATGGCAGCTTCGTCAGATGCTTCGGCAATCGTGTGGGTGCAAACTATTTTTTGAGTTCCGTTGAAATTACGGTATTGTGCCCTGTACATCAGTATGGTTGATAATCCGTCTAATTTTTGCGATGTTCCCGGTTGGGGAATGTTGTTCCAGTCGCTGGTAAAGTTGCCCGAAAATGCATTTACCGGGAGTTGCTGGGTCATTACAAAAGTTGAATTGGCCGGCGTAGTCCAATCGGCAGTAAGTTCGTAAATTCGTAATTCATCGGCTGCGTTACTTTGGCCGTCGTCAGCAATCGTGATAAATTGTCCCGGAGTACCGGAAGGAGCCCAGGTACCATCATTATCCAGTGGCAAAATACAATGAAACCCGTCAAAGGTTGATGGACGGTTCGGGTTGTGAAAGGCTATCATTTGCGGATTTGCTCCTCCGGTAATCATAACACTTCTTTCAAAAACATACACATCATTTCCTCCCGAGGTGTTGGTAGCCATGTAATACCCGTCTTGCCAAATGCCAAATTTCATGTAATCCGGTGCATCATCCACATCAAAAGCCCACGAGTACCAGGTTCCGGTCGGGTCGTTGGTAGTGGAAACGGCAACGAGCATATAGTCGTTACCACCTCCTGATAAAGAGGGTACTGAAAACTCAGCGTAAAGCCACCGGTCGGCCTGCTCATCCCACAACACGATCGGATCGCCATCGTTACGG
>CAZKGB010000193.1:0-5431 GCA_964551935.1 uncultured Lentimicrobiaceae bacterium
ATGGGCTTTATAGTTCTGGCTGAGCCCGGGTTAGCTTCAATTTCTAAAATTTCAGCATTTATTCCGCTTACAAATTTAAGCGAAGCAACCTCATCGCCCATAGAGTGCTTAATAATGTAACTGGCGGCAATAACCTTTTTATTTAAAATAGTGTCGATGCCAATGTTTTGAGATATCTCAATATAATCGAGGTTTTCAACCAGCGCGATGGTTTTTTTAACTCCGTATTTTTTTGCATGAAGACAGGTTAAAATATTGGTTTCGGTGTTGTTTGAAACCGAAATAAATACATCGGCATTTTCTATTCCTTCGTCTTCCAGTAAAGTAATATCGCGAGCATCTCCGTTTATTATTAATGTATCGTCTAACATTTCTGTTAAAAACATACAGCGGTTTTTATCGCGCTCTATCAATTTAATGTTTACATCTTTTTCAAGGCGCTTGGCTATCACCCTGCCCACGCGGCCGCCACCTACAACAATAACGTTGTTAATGTCAAGGTCTTCTTTTCCGGATAACCCCAACATTGTGGACAGAAGGTCGGGTTTTGAAATAACGTACACCAAATCATCCGATTGAAACACCGTAGTTCCGGTGGGTAAAAAGGTTTCGTTTCCCCGATGAATGGCAACGGCTCTAAAATCAAGGTTTTTATAATCAAACGAAGAGGCTATCTGGTCGAGTGATTTACCTACTACCGGTGCATCCTTTTCTATACGAAAAAGATAAATCGAAAGCTTTCCGTCGGAGAGGTTGTAAATTTCGGTGGCCGTTGGGTTTTTTAATAAATTAATAACCTCATGTGCCGCAATGTCTTCCGGCGAAATTAAGATGTCAATGCCTAAATCTTCGTATATCTTTTTGTTTTCGGGACTCACATTTTCTAAAGTGTTAACCCGTGCTATAACATGTTTTGCCCCCAGTTTTTTTGCAAGGATGGCGGTTAAAATATTAATACTCTCCTCGTGTAATACCGAAATAACCAAATCGGCTTTGTTAACCTGAGCCTGCTTTAACACACTTACAGAATTTGATTCTCCGACAATGGTCATTAAGTCGGCGTGCGATTCTATCATTTCCAGCAATTCCTCGTGAGGGTCAACAATGGTGATGTTGTGATTGGAATTAACCAGGGCTTCAGCAAGGTGAAAACCTACTTCACCATCACCGGCTATAATAATGTTCATAATTACAGAATTTTAAAAAAGTAAAAGTATTAATTCTTGGATAACAACATTAGAAGTTGTTGTTTTTTCTTGTTTATTCGGTGAAAGTGAAATTATCCCAGTCGTTACCAACATTAAATTTTGCTCTGAATTGTTTTAATGAATCCATACTAATAACAACACTGTGACATGCTTTTTTTCCGGCCACCGCTTCTGAAATAATTTTCCCTTTAGGGTCAATCATTTTTGAGTTTCCGTTATAATAGTTTCCCAAATTATCGTAACCTACCCGGTTTACGCCCAACACATAAGCCTGATTTTCAATAGCCCTGGCAAGCAATAGCGTTTCCCATGGATAGCTTCGTTGCGATGGCCAGTTAGCAACATAAATGGCCAAATCATATTCAAAGCCCCGATCTTTATTGAACCGGTTTTTACTCCATACCGGAAATCGCAAATCGTAGCAAATCATAGGTTTTATGTGCCACCCGTTCAATTCTACAATTAATTGCCTCAATCCTTTGGTAATTTTTTTGTCTTCTCCACCCATCGAAAACACGTGTCGCTTAAAATAACTTTTAATATCGCCCTCCGGGGTTACCCAAAGTAATGAATTATAAAACTTATTGCCTTGTTTCAGCAAAAAACTGCCGGTGATAACCGCCCCGGTTGTTTGAGCTGTTTGCAACATCCAATTTGTTGTTTCCCCATCAAGGGTTTCGGCAAAAAGAGCCGGGTCAACAGGGAATCCCGTGGTAAATGTTTCGGGCAGAACAACTAAATCATGCCCATTCATGTTTTTATTTATCAGGGTACTAAAGTCAGCCCTGTTGGCAGCGGGGTTTTCCCACGCTAAATCCGACTGCAGGTATAGTATTTTTAAATCCGGCATAAAATTTCGGCAGCTTTATCGAGGGTTGATTCTTGTTTGGCAAAACAAAAACGCAATTGTTGCTGGTTTTTATTGTTATGGTAAAATGGGGATAATGGAATACCAGCTACTCCAAACTCTTTTACCAGACGAATAGCAAAGTCGTATTCCGACTCATCGGAAATATTACTGTAATCCAGCAACTGGAAATAGGTTCCTTTTGCCGGAACAGCCTTAAATCTTGATGTTTTAATGGCATTTAAAAAGTAATCGCGTTTAGCCTGATAAAACTCACCCAGACTTTGATAGTTTTCCGGTTTTTTAATAAAATCGGCAATGGCATGTTGAACCGGTGTATTGGATGCAAAAACAATAAACTGATGAAACTTGCGAAATTCAGCAGTTATGTTTGCCGGTGCCAAAACAAATCCTGTTTTCCACCCGGTGGCATGAAATGTTTTTCCAAACGAGCCGATTACCATGGTTCTTGAGGCCAGGTCGTTAAACCGGCAGGCACTGTGGTGTGTTTCGCCGTCAAAAATAAGGTGTTCATAAACTTCATCACTAATAAGCATGATGTCTCTTCCTTGCAGGAAGCGCTCCAATATTAAAAAATCTTCCTTTTTTAAAACACTTCCTGTGGGGTTGTGCGGTGTGTTTAAAATAATTAATTTGGTACGCGAAGTAACGTTGCGTTTAACTTCATCCCAGTTTAAGGTAAAGTCGGGAAATTTTAGCGATACATATTTCACGGTTCCACCATTGGCAATTACGGCCGGAGCATAGCTGTCGTAAGCAGGCTCCACAATGATGGCTTCATCACCATCGTTAATAAAGGCGGAGATGGCTGTGTAAAGTGCCTGGGTAGCACCTGCTGTGATAGTAATCTCGCTTTCAAAATTGTATTCGGCACCGTGATTTTTTTTAAACATTTCGGCAATGGCCTTACGCAGCTCCGGTATCCCCGGCATGGGTGCATATTGGTTGTAGCCTTTAACCATATAGTAGTTAACCCGTCTGATTAATTCCTGGTCGATGGGAAAATCGGGAAAGCCCTGCGATAAATTAACAGCATTGTAATCATTTGCCAATTTACTCATAACAGCAAACACCGAGATTTTCGCGCCGGATAATTTGCTGGTAAAATGGCCGTCGAATTGTTTCATAACATTGATTTTGGAACACAAATGTAGGACATTCCATATTTCAAAAATTATTTTCGTTCAATTTAATTGAAAAAAAAACATACGATTTTGAAAATGGCGTTTAATAAAATATATCCGAAAATGTAGAATAAATCATAAACTAAATTCATTAATTTTATTATAACCATGATATACAGTTAAGTACAGGTTTTGGCTCGTAAATTGATATTACATTTAAACAAAAAATATAATATTATGCTTTTATATGGTATTGTAGGTTATTTATTAATTACGTTTATTTTTACTTTGTTTGGTATCAACCGACAGGCTGAGGCTCTTAAGCTGTTTTTAATAAGTTTATTACTTACTCCGATTACGGGTGCCATATGGATGATTAAAAACCGACCCCATTTCGAAAACATAAACTACTATTACTGCGAAGAGTGCCATTACATTTACCCAATTAAAATGGGGCACTGCCCAATTTGTGCTGAAGAAGGCAAAAAAGTCAAGCTCAAAAAGTACAAATCGCCCTACAATTTTTCAAAAAGCCTGCAAAAACTAACTCTGGCCTAAGCTTGACGAAACCCCCAACAATTTTGGGGGTTTTTTTTATTTCTTATAAAATCTTAAAACAAAAAACATTTTTGTACGTTTGATGTTTTAAAACATTTTCAAAAGTGGACATCTACACTAAAAAGAAAGCCTGGAAAATATTTCTGTTTATAATAGGAATGATTTTGATAGCCGTTTCTATATTTTATACCAACAGGCTTGTCGGTAAATTTGCTTCGGCAGAGCGCAAAAACGTTCGTCTTTGGGCTGATGCCGTACATCGTAAAGCCGAGTTAATGCAATATACCGAGAAGTTTTTTGGGCAGCTTCAGGAACAGGAACAAAAAAAGGCTGAATTGCTTGCCAAAGTTTATAACCGATTACTTTCTGATAATAATTCTCAGGATTTAACTTTCTATTTGAATATCATTCACGATAACAAAACCATACCGGTAATCTTAACCGATGCACACGGTAAAATATTAAGCAGTAAAAATTTAAAAAAAGGCCAGGATACCTTTACGTTTTTAACTGGTAAACTTAAGGATGAGTTTTCGGTTTATAAACCCATTGAAGTTGAGTTTGTAAAAGGGGAGCGTAACTATCTTTATTATAAAAACTCCAATTTGTTTACACAGCTGAAAAAAGTGCTTAACGACTATATTACTATTTTTATGGAAGAGGTGGCACTAAACTCTTCCAGTGTTCCGGTAATAATTACTGATAGTACTCAATCGAATATTCTGCTTTATGGAAACCTGAACGATGTTAAAATGGGCGATTCTTTATTTGCTCGTGAAAAGCTCATGGAAATGAAAGATGAGAATGAACCTATTATTCTTGATTTTATTGACGTGGGAAAGGTTTATATTTTTTACAAAGACTCTGAATTGTTAAACAAAATGCGGTTGTTTCCGTTGGCACAGCTACTAATTATTTTTGTGTTTATCGGTATTGCCTATCTGCTTTTCAACCTTTCGCGTAATGCAGAACAAAATAGGGTTTGGGCCGGCATGGCTCGCGAAACAGCCCATCAGATTGGCACTCCGCTTTCGTCGATTATGGCCTGGATGGAATTGCTTAAAATGGATGGGGCCGATCAAAAACAGGCCGCCGAAGAGATAGAGAAGGATGTAGCGCGATTAGAGATGATTACCGAAAGGTTTTCTAAAATCGGATCTACACCATCTCTGGAGTTAACTAATATTACCGATATTATCAGGCAAACCATTGACTATTTAAAACCACGAACTCCACGAAATGTAGAGTACGATATTGTTTTACCAAAGCATGATGTTATTGCTTTAGCTAACGGTCCTCTTTTTAGCTGGGTTTTAGAAAATCTTTTCAAAAATGCCATCGATGCCATGGATGCCAAAGGAAAAATTACCATCGAAATGAAAGAGGAAAACGACAATGTAGTAATTGATGTAAAAGATACCGGTAAAGGCATTTCAAAATCTGAACAACGTGACGTATTTAGTCCGGGTTATACTACCAAGAAACGAGGATGGGGTCTTGGCCTGTCGTTGGCAAAACGCATCATTAAAGAGTATCATAAAGGTAAGATTTATATTAAACATTCGGCACCCGGAAAGGGAACCACCTTTCGAATTGTTTTAAAAAAGGATATCGGTGAATTGTAAATATACCAGTAACTTTAAGTCAGTTTTTCACTATATCAGAAATTTACC
>CAZKGB010000194.1:0-5403 GCA_964551935.1 uncultured Lentimicrobiaceae bacterium
TCACGACAAAGTGTAAAGGCGGTCATATCCATAATTTTAAGCTGTTTTTCGTAAGCCTCGTCAAACGTTAGCTTGTCGTATTTAACTGCCTTAGGGTCTTTTTCAGGATCGGCCGTATAGACACCGTCAACGCGCGTACCTTTCAGCAGCACATCGGCGTGGATTTCAACCGCGCGCAATGCTGAGGCCGAATCGGTGGTGAAAAACGGATTTCCCGTACCACCTGCTATAATAACCACTTTACCTTCGTTTAAGCTATCGACAGCCTTTCGGCCACTAATACTTTCAGCAATGGGATCGATATTAAGCCCCGAGAGCAACCGGGTAGCAACATGCTGTTTTTCCAGTTCGGCTTGCAGTGCCATGGAGTTGATAACCGTTGCCAGCATTCCCATATAATCGCCCTGCACTCTGTCGAACCCTTCGGCAGCACCTTGCAATCCGCGAAAGATATTACCACCGCCAATAACAATAGCCACCTCAACGCCAATTTCTGCAATTTCTTTTATCTGTTCACAATACACCGCCAAGGTGTCGGGATCAATTCCATAACTTTTGTTTCCCATAAGGGCTTCGCCACTAAGTTTTAATAAAATTCTTTTGTATTTCATTCTACGTATTTTTTAATTTAAAACCAAAATCCAACCGACAAAAAGAGAGAGGGGCCTGCTATGTTTGAATTCATTCCTGTTATTTCAATCGGGCCTATAAAACTATTGTAAGCGACTGTTAACCCGTATCCGTTAACAAAATTGTTAATGTCGGGTTTTTCAAGTAACACGGTAGTAATTGCACCGACATCGTCTCTCAGGATAAAATAGAGTTTTTTATAAAAGTTATATTGAAGCTTGAGTCGTACAACCGCTGTATAAAACCCGAGTTTTTGAATAAACCTGGTTCCTGCAAATTGAACTATATTATCCTGGAATTGAAAATTATTGATACCCCCAAACCCAAACCAATGTTGCAAAGGAGGGGTATTATTACGCGCCGTAGCGCCAAAAAACATTTCCGGTTGCAAGACAAACCTTTTATGTTTATCGAGGGTAAAGTTTCCTTTGTATTTAACATAGATTATTCCCGAATTTTGGAATATCTGTTTAGACCAATTATCAGATAAGGGGAATACATATTCAAGTCTTGCTTTAAAATAGGAACCGGAAGTCGGGAAGGTCCTATTATCTCGTGTATCAATATGTAGTGAAGCAAACAGTGTTCCGTAGCTGTTAAACCCCGATAAAGACTCGTACAACGAATCGATTACCACCTTTTGGCTTAACGAGAAATATTCGTAATCGGCGCCAAACCGGAAATTATATTGATTTAACAGTGTGTTACCGGCAAAAACTGTAAATTTATAGTTTGTAAAAGCGAGTTCGTTTGTTTTAACATCTCCGCGATAGTCGCCAAACTTAAATCCGTAAAAATCGGTTGCAAAACCAAATCCCGGTTTCGGCCCTCTGTCCATCACAAACATGGTACGCAAACGGGCATTATTTCCCACCTGAAAATTAACATAAAGTTTAGAGCCTTTTATCAATAGGTTTTTAAACATTGCATTAGCCAACAGCATACCGCCATAATCCAAATCGTAATGAACCCCTGCCGCAAGTACACCGAGGCTTGTTTCCTCCACATCAATAAATACAATAACCATATCGTTTCCGGCATCTTTCAGCTTATAAGTTACATGTTTAAAGAAACCTGAACCGTACATATAGTTAATAATGCCTTCTAATGTGGTAATTGAAATTTTTTCGTTAATTACTGAATTTAAAAGGTTTCTAAAATATCTAAGAGGCACTTTTTTATTTCCCACCACCCTGACATCTTTTACAAATATTGAATCGAGCGGTTTACCCTCGAACTTATTACCCGGCACAAATTCGATTGCGTTCAACGAATCGGCTAAAGCTTTTAATTCGCTGTAATGGGCTCTTGCCGTTCGTTCACCAATCGCCATAATGGAATCGTAATCGGTAAAATTCATCATATCGTATTTACCCATATCAAAATGAATGTACAAGTCGGTGTTCGCCATTCCTTCTTTATTGGCTCTAATAGCATGATATCCCGTTATTTGCATAATAACACTGGTTAGCGTACTTAAATCTTTAATATTGTGCGCCAACCCCTGTTGTACATCTCCGCCAATAACATAATCGACACCGCGGTCTTTCATATCTTTTACCGGATAATTATTTACCACACCACCGTCAACCAAGTAGTTATCCCCAATTTTAACCGGGTTGAAATAGCCCGGAATAGACATACTGGCACGGATAGATTTTACCATATCGCCCGAATCGAGCAAAACGGCATCTCCGGTAAACAAATCGGTTGCCACGCAAAAAAACGGAACCGGAAGTTTACTAAAATCTTTCACTTTGTATTGAGAACCGAAAAAACGGTTCAACAACAAATCGACATTTTGGCCTTCCGACAATGAAGACATCAACGAAACGCCTTTGTTTGCTTTTTCGATGGGCAGGGTAATCACCAGTTTATTCCCCATTTCCTTATCGATAAAGGGGATATACTTTCGTTCGACGCCATCGGTCATTACTTTATCCCAATCCTGCGCCCGAACAATAGCGGGAAGCGAGTCGGGATCGTAGCCGGCGGCATAAAATCCAGCCATAATACTGCCAATACTGGTTCCGGCCACATAATCAATATGGAGGCCAACCTCTTTCAGTACTTTAAACAGGCCAATGTATGCAAACCCCTTGGCTCCTCCTCCACTAAGTACCAGGCCCACTTTAGGACGTTTATTTTTTTTTGCGGAAGGCGAAGAAGTTTGCGAAAAACTACTATAAGAAATTAACAATGATAGTAGCAACAACAGGGTAAAATGCTTTTTCATAAACTTAATGATTAGTTAATAAAAGTCCGGTTAGAATTTAGGTAAAAAACCGGTATATGAATCTTGCTGTTTGGTTAATTTGCAGAAAAAATCACGCAACTCGGTATGATTATTATTATTGGCAATAAACTGATACCAGACTCCACCTCTGAGGCCGTATGTTACCGAGCTGTTAATTCCTTGTTTCTCGCCCTCGGGGTTTTGAATATAAAAAGAAACCCGCGAATCACCCTGATTGATAATAGTCCACACCGTGCTATCGGCAAATTTAACGGTTGCTATTTTATCGCCAAGCTGAGAAATGTCGAACGAGATTTTAAACTCATGAGGAGGATTAACAATGGGATCGCGATAAGAAAAAATATTATCCGGTGGCGGGTTAGTTTTGTTGCAATTCGATGCTGTAAGAGCAACAATAAATATCAATGCAACAGAAGCTGTTTTAAAGAAATATTTCATGCCAAAAAAGTTTTGGCTAAAATTAAGCATTTTTTCCGTGACAGTTTTTATATTTTTTTCCACTACCACACGGACAGGGATCGTTACGTCCCACTTTTTTCTCCACTTTAATGGGTTGGGCTTTTACCTGTTCAGCTGCCTGCGTATCGCTGTGGGCTTGCGAAAGCATATCGCCGCGCTCCTCTTTCATTTGCGACCGGTCGAGCCCTCTGGGAATTTTAGCTTCCTGTAAAACACCTTGATTTTGCATTAAGATATCAGCCTTTATAAGGAAAGAAACTACATCTTTATTAATTTTTTGAATCATCTTTTTAAAAAGTTCGAACGATTCAAATTTGTATATCAACAGAGGATCTTTCTGCTCGTAAGAGGCGTTTTGCACCGACTGTTTCAAGTCATCCAGTTCACGCAGGTGCTCTTTCCAGGCATCGTCGATGGTTGCCAACACAATTCCTTTTTCAAATGCCAAAGGAATTTCTCTTCCTTCCGATTCCACCGATTTTTTCAGATTGGCAATAACCTGCATCTGTTTATTTCCATCGGTAAAAGGGATGGCAATGTTTTCGTATTGCTTTTGATTTTCGTACACATCCTTTACAACGGGCAGTGTATTTTTCATCAAACGCTCCCGTTTAGCAAGGTACTCTTTATAAATTTTTTGATAGAGTTGATCGGTTAATTTATCGGGGGATGTTTGTAAGAACTCCTTCTCATCAACGGGTGAATCGGTGGCGAATGTTCGATAGAGTTCCATTTTGAAGTTCTCATAATCACTGCTTTCCATCGATTCTAATACCACCTGTTCGCAGAGGTCGTAAATCATGTTGGCAACATCTACGGCCAAACGGTCTCCAAAGAGTGCATGGCGGCGTTTTTTGTAAATCACCTCGCGCTGCGAGTTCATCACGTCGTCGTATTCCAATAATTTTTTACGAATTCCAAAGTTATTTTCTTCCACCTTACGTTGGGCACGCTCGATAGACTTGGTAATCATGCTATGCTGAATAACCTCTCCCTCTTTTAACCCCAGCTTATCCATCAAGCCGGCAATACGGCCAGAACCGAACATACGCATAAGGTCGTCTTCAAGAGAGACGTAAAACTGCGAACTTCCGGGGTCGCCCTGACGTCCGGCACGACCACGCAACTGACGGTCAACCCGTCGCGACTCATGACGTTCGGTACCAACAATAGCTAAACCGCCGGCTTCTTTAACTCCTTCGCCCAATTTGATATCGGTACCACGACCGGCCATATTGGTAGCAATGGTAACCGTACCCGCTTCACCGGCTTCTTTAACAATTTGGGCTTCACGCTGATGTAGTTTTGCATTCAGCACATTATGTCTGATGTGTTTTCGGTTAAGCATTCTGCTAAGCAATTCAGAAATTTCCACCGAAGTGGTTCCCACCAGCACAGGGCGGCCGGCATTAACCAGTTTTTCTATTTCATCGATAACAGCGTTGTACTTTTCACGTTTGGTTTTGTATATCAAGTCCTCTCTGTCGTCGCGAAGTATGGGTTTGTTGGTAGGAATTTCAACCACATCCAGTTTATAAATATCCCACAACTCACCGGCTTCAGTAATGGCAGTACCCGTCATACCCGAGAGTTTTTTATACATTCTGAAATAGTTCTGCAGTGTAATGGTAGCATAAGTTTGAGTAGCCGCTTCCACTTTCACATTTTCTTTGGCTTCGATAGCCTGATGCAAACCGTCAGAATACCGGCGTCCTTCCATCACACGGCCTGTTTGTTCGTCAACAATTTTAATTTTGTTGTCCATAATAACGTACTCAACATCCTTTTCAAAAAGGGTGTAGGCCTTTAACAGCTGAATTACCGTATGAACGCGTTCCGATTTAAGAGAATAATCTTTAATAAGTTCACTTTTCTTTTCAAGTTTTTCTTTTTCATCCAGATTTTGAGCTTCAAGTGCGTTGATTTCTTCGGCAATGTTGGGAAGGATAAAAAAGTTTTCTTCGTTGTACGATTTTGAAAGCAGGTCGATCCCTTTTTCGGTAATATCTACCGAATTATGTTGCTCTTCAATTACAAAGTAAAGTTCATCGTTGGTG
>CAZKGB010000195.1:0-5374 GCA_964551935.1 uncultured Lentimicrobiaceae bacterium
CAAATGCAACCATCACCACCAGCTCAGGAAACAACCAAGCTTTTATCACCGACCAAAACACCAACACCTATTGGGAGTCGGAAAACCCGTTACCGGTTAATTACATTAAACGCCGCGACCTGAACCTGTTTAAAACAAAAAATTCGTTTGTCTCTTCTCAAAATATAAACTACGCGGTTGATGGAGACATCAACACAAAAGTTACCCTTCAACCGCAACCACTTACCATCCGTTTTAACAAGCCCGAATTAATCTATTTTTTATCGATAAAATACCAAACAGAAAAAACCATCACACTTTCCATTGCGCTGGCTTCAGATTCAATCAGGACCATCACGCTCAAACCTGAAAAAAATTACCAACTTCAAAAAATTGCACTTGATAAACAAATCAAATCCATCACGCTAACCAGTTCTGTACCTTACAATCTTTTCGAAATGGCAGGCCTTCACCGGCCTCCTGTTGAATATGTTTTACTTGATTTAAATAAACCAAAACCCGTGGGTCAGATTGCTATCAGGGCACTTAACGACAATCAGGTTTCAAAAATTGAGGTGCTGGGAGGCAACAACAAAAAGGGACTTCACATGCTCTTCAACTTCAACCCAGCCGCCATCCCGCTAATACCTTATTTATTAGATTCAGAAAGATCAATTCGATACATTAAAATCATTTTTCATCTCCCCATGATTGATTACTACAAAGTAAAACTATGGGAGGTTGACGCTTATAATTATTACGGCCCTTACGGTGAACCTCCGAAGGAAAAACCCGCCATGCATACCTATGGTGAATCATTCGGAATTAATGCTTTCTGGGGATGGGGATACAATGTTTACTCCGATCAGATTCCAAAAAACAAAGGACCGGGTGCCTATCGTGAGCTCTGTTCTTTGGTACGTGATTATCATCGTCTGGACTGGGATATTAAAACCCCTGACCAATCGCCCGACTACAAAAACATGGAAACCCGCGGAGGCACGCTGACAACCCCCTGGCTCAATTGGGACAGGGAGTACCGGCAGTGGAAAAAAGAGGGCTTTAATATTGATGCCGCCGTGCTGTTTAACAACAATCTGTTTCCTGACACGCTGTGGAAAAGTCCCTACCGGGAGAGCGTTAACTTTGGAAAAAGCTTTGTTACCCACTTTGTAAAGAGCAAACAATTCATCAGCCAAATAGAGGTTGGCAACGAACCCTGGGGATACAACCCCGATACCTATCAACAAATCCTGTCCGGCTTTGCCGATGGTGCCCACGAAACCGATAAAGTTACCATTCTTCCGTGTGCCCTTCAGGCTTACAACCCTTTTCCCGATGCCAACCATTACATCAAACGGTATCTTAACAAAGGTAACCTTCAAAAAATTGACGGGTTAAACACACATCTTTACAACTATATTTTTGACAAAAACGGCATTCAAACAGCCATTAACCCCGAAGATCCCAGAGCAGAAATTTGGTCAGTCAACAACCTGATACGCTACCGCGATGTAAACCTGCCCGGCAAAGAAATTTTTGTTACCGAATTTGGTTACGACAGCGATGGCGGCGGCGAAACCTGTACCCATTCGGTCTGTATCCCCGAAAAAGTTCAGGCTGTTTACGGCGTTCGATCGGCTCTTATTTTACAACGGCTGGGAGTTCGTCAGTTTTATTGGTACTATTTTGCCAACGTAGCCTACAACTCCTATCTTCATAACCGGTCGGGGCTCACCTCATCCTCCAACGCCGGGTTTAAAAAAAAGGAGTCGTTTTATACCTTTAAAAAGTTGTTTCAACAGCTAAGTGAATATCACTTTGAAAAAATAGTGTCGGAAAACCAAACACTATATGCTTACCTTTTCACCGACCGGTTGAACAACAAAAAAATGATTGTATGGATTCCAACCTATGCCAATCACTTTCGGCACCAATGGATTTCCATTCCCGGAGGCTATACTTTTAAGGAGGCAGCACCTTTGATTAACGACCCGCAAATCAAAATAAAAGGCCATAAAATTTTCCTTTCAGGGATACCGGTTATACTAAAAATAATAGAGTAAATCTGTCAACCACAAAGTCTCTTTTCTTACATTTGCAAGACATAAATTTTCACCCATGAAAAAATTCAACATCTCCGCATGGCTCGTGATAGTTGCATTGTTCACCGGCCTACAATCCTTTTCGCAGGAAAACAATAAGGTTATCGGTAAACCCGACCTCAAACTCACTTCCGATGTAATGACCCCGGAAGTGCTATGGTCGTTTGGCAGAGCAGGCGATATTCAACTGTCTCCCGATAAAAGCACCCTCCTGTTTGGAATCAGCTATTACAGCATCAAGCAAGACAAGGGAAACCGCGACCTGTATGCTATCAACCTGAAATCAGGTGACATGCAGAGATTAACCGAAACCCCTTTCGGCGAATACAGCGCGCAATGGCGGCCTGATGGTAAGAAAATTGGTTTTTTGTCGGCTGAGTCGGGTAGCATGCAACTGTGGGAAATGAATCCCGATGGAAGCAACAAATTGCAAATTTCAAAAGTTGACGGTGGAATCACCGGCTTTAAATACTCACCCGATCAAACCAAAGTACTTTTTACCAAAGAAGTTAAAATAAACAAAACCGTGCACGACAAATATCCCGATCTCGACAAAACCACGGGTCGTGTATTAACCGATATGATGTACCGCCACTGGGATGAGTGGGTTGATACTTACAGCCATATTTTCGTGGCTGATTATAGCGGAAATCAACTTAACAATTCAATCGATATTATGGAGGGTGAACCCTACGAATCGCCCATGAAACCTTTTGGAGGCATGGAACAAATTAACTGGACCCCCGACAGTAAAATGATTGCTTACACTTGCCGCAAACTTACCGGTGTTAAATATTCAGAATCTACCAATTCTGACATTTACATTTATTCGATTAATAACAAGCAAACCGCCAACCTGACCAAAGGAATGCCTGGTTACGATACCAATCCTGTTTTTTCACCCGATGGTACTTTAATGGCCTGGGAAAGTATGGAACACGATGGTTACGAATCGGATAAAAACCGGCTTTTCATCGAAAGTATGATTAACGCCGATAAAAAGGACTACACGGTTGATTTCGATCAAAACGTTCATGGGCTGACATGGTCAGACGATGGAAAGTACCTCTATTTCACCAGCGAGTGGCACGGCAGTATTGAAATCTATCGGCTGAACCTGAAAAAATCGAAAATTGAAGAAATCACCAAAGGAATCCACAATTACGGCACCATCATTCCCAACGGAAAAAACCTTATTGCCACCCGGACAAGTATGTCGAAGCCTTTGGAAATCTATTCGGTATCTGTTAAATCGGGCGAAGCTACTCCCATTAGTCATGTAAACGAAAACCTTTTAAACAAGCTTACCATGGGCAAGGTGGAAGCCAGATGGGTTACCACTACCGACAACAAAAAGATGCTTACCTGGGTAATTTACCCACCTCACTTCGACCCAAACAAAAAGTACCCCGCACTGCTTTATTGCCAGGGTGGCCCGCAAAGCATGGTCAGTCAGTTTTGGTCGTACCGATGGAATTTCCAAATGATGGCAGCCAACGGATACATTATTGTTGCTCCCAATCGCAGAGGACTTCCCGGTTTTGGCACCCAATGGAACGAGCAGATTAGCGGCGACTATGGTGGTCAAAACATGAAAGACTATTTTTCAGCCATCGACTCGTTAAAAAAAGAACCGTTTATCGATGAAGACCGGCTTGGAGCTGTGGGCGCTTCTTACGGAGGTTTCTCCATATACTGGCTTGCAGGCCATCACGATGGAAGATTTAAAGCCTTTATTGCTCATGACGGTATTTTTAATCTGGAGCAGCAATACGTTGAAACCGACGAACTTTGGTTTGCCAACTGGGATTTAGGTGGCCCTTACTGGGAAAAAAACAACAAAATTGCGCAACGCAGTTATGCGAATTCACCCCATAAATTCGTTGATAAATGGGACACCCCCATCATGGTTATTCACAGCGCCAAAGATTTCAGGATATTAGATTCGCAGGGATTTTCCGCTTTCGATGCTGCCATAATAAAAGGTGTTCCGGCCAAAATGCTTTGGTTTCCAAACGAAAACCACTGGATTTTACATCCTCAGAATGGTATTCTCTGGCAAAGAGAATTTTTTAACTGGCTTGATAAATGGCTTAAATAAATATCGATTATGAAGGGTAAAGTCTCCTCATTTATTTTTATTGTTTTTTTGTTCTTCAACAGCGCTCTTTTTGCAAGTAGTTCCGACACCATTCCCTCAAAAAACGATACGGTAAAACCCCTTACGTTTAACGGTCTTTTTTATACCGGCTTAAACCAGATAGGGTTTGTTAACTGGGCAGCCGGAGGCGAAACATCGTTGTCGGGCAAAATGGGAGCGGACTATTCGATTAGTTATAAAAAGAATAAATTTCGGTTTCATCACCAGGCCAGACTCGCGTATGGACTGGTTGGATACATGGATAAACGCGTTGAAAAAACCGACGACAAAATTGATTTGTTAATGGCTATTGGCAGAACCATGAACAGCAAATGGACCTTAACCGGTTTGATTACGTTCAAAAGCCAATTTGCACCCGGGTATAAATATCCCGACGATTCCACGCTCATTTCCAGCTTTTTGGCACCCGGATATTTAACGCTTTCCATTGGGATAAATTACAACCCAAGCAAAGAGTTTCAGCTCTTTGTAAGCCCTGTATCCGGCAAGTTTATTTTCGTGGAAAATCAGGAATTAGCCAATAAAGGCTCCTTTGGTGTTACTAAGGCAGTAACCGATTCAGCAGGCAATATTTTAATTCCCGGAAAAAATGCAAAGGGTGAGTTAGGCCTCAATTTGGTAACATCGTGGAAGCACAGTATTATGAAAAACATCAACCTAAACACTACTTTAAACCTTCACAATAATTACATCGACCCTAAAAAGTATAACCGATGGAATATTGATATAGATTGGGACAACCGGTTTATTTTTACCATTAATAAACTTTTTTCAACCGTATTATACTTTCACCTTAAATACGATGACGAATCAAAAACAACGAAATATGGCATTAACGATGAGGGAGAAAAGATAATTATCTCAAGCAAACCTATGGTACAAATAAAAGAATCACTGGGTTTAAGCATCACATTAAAAATTTAGTATCTTTATTCGTTCGTTTTAAAGTATTAAACAAAAAAATAATAAATAATAGCAAACCACAACTTAAACTTAAAAATCATGAAAATAACCATTGTAGGAACCGGATATGTTGGCCTTGTTACGGGTGCGTGCTTTTCGGAAGTAGGAATTGACGTAACCTGTGTTGATATCGATGTAAAAAAAATAGAAAATCTCAACAAAGGGA
>CAZKGB010000196.1:0-5372 GCA_964551935.1 uncultured Lentimicrobiaceae bacterium
TTTTATACCTCAAGGCGAATACGAGCTTTGCACTTTCTCCAATTGCAATTTTTCAAATTCCGATCTCTCCGGCAGCGTGTTTACCGATTGTATTTTTACCGATTGCAATTTTAGTATGGCCATTCTAAACAACACTGCTTTCAGAGAAACTACTTTTAATAACTGCAAGCTGCTCGGATTGCGTTTTGAAGCGTGTAACCAGATAGGGCTTTCCTTCTCTTTTAATAACTGCATGCTCGATCACGCCTCTTTCTATCAAACCAAGATTAAAAATACTCATTTTAACCACTCTCAGCTTCACGAAACCGATTTTACGGAATGCGACCTCGCTAACTCGCTCTTTGCCAACTGTGACCTGGCGTTGGCAACATTTGAAAATAGCAACCTTGAAAAAGTTGATTTCCGAACTTCTTACAACTATTCCATCAATCCCGAAATAAATCGTGTTAAAAAAGCCAAATTTTCGTTGCCTTCCGCGATGGGACTTTTGGATAAATACGATATTGAAATCGACTGATTCCCCAAAGTTATAAACACCGAAGCCCCAACTTGGTCTATCTCACGGTTTGCAATCGTGAGTCACTACTTTGCCACATTTCAGACTTCCACCCATCATTCTTCGGAAGGCAGCGATGATAAAGAGCCTGTCACTCCACCAGCTCAAAGTCGAGCTGCCGACGACCCAGATCAACTTTTTTAACGAGTACATTTACTTTATCACCCAGCCTGTAAACCATGCCGGTGTTACGGCCAAGAATCCGGTAGTTGTCTTCGTCGAGCACATAAAAATCATCTTTCATGTGTTGCATTCGTACCAACCCTTCGCTTTTGCTTACCGTCAGCTCCACGAAAAGCCCCCACTTGCTAACACCTGAAATGACCCCTTCAAACACTTTGCCTACTTTATCCTGCAAAAACTCAACCTGTTTATATTTAACCGATGCACGCTCAGCCTCAGTGGCTCTCTTTTCCATATCCGATGAGTGCTTGCAATACTCTTCGTACTCCTCTTTGCTAACCGAAGGTTTTCCTTCGAGATAGCGCTCCAGCAACCTGTGAACTATCACATCAGGGTAGCGCCGAATGGGTGATGTAAAATGCGAATAATAAGGAAATGCCAAACCATAATGGCCGATATTGTCGGTAGAATAGATGGCTTTCGACATGGTTCGGATGGCGATGGTCTCGATTAGGTTCTCCTCTCCTTTACCTTTTATTTTGTTAAACAGCTGGTTGTACGATTGTGCCAGTGCCTGCCGGTTGCTTATGTTAAGATGATGTCCCATCTTTTTCAAAAACTGCACGAAAGTGTTCAACTTCTCCGGATTGGGTTCGTCGTGAATCCGGTAAACAAAAGTTTTAGCTTTTTTATTACGATCGACCTTGCCCACATGCTCGGCCACCTTTTTATTGGCCAAAAGCATAAACTCTTCCACCAGGTGATTGGCCTCCTTTTGCTCTTTGATATAAGTTTCGATGGGTTTACCTTTTTCATCCAGTTTAAAACGAACTTCCAGCGTATTAAAATTAATGGCTCCGCTGCTAAAGCGTTGTTCACGCATCACGGAAGCAAGCTTATGTAACGTTAAAATTTCCTCCGGGAAATCCCCCTTTCCGGTTTCGATAATTTCCTGAGCCTCCTCGTAAGCATACCTTCTGTTCGATTTGATGACGGTTTTTCCAAACCATTGCGACAGCACTTCAGCCTTATCGTTCATAGTAAACACCGCCGAAAAGGTCAGTTTCTCTTCGTTGGGCCGTAGAGAGCAAACCCCGTTGGAAAGTTTTTCGGGCAGCATGGGAATTACCCTGTCAACCAGATAAACAGAGGTACCGCGATTATAAGCCTCTTTATCGAGTGCAGTACCGGGTTTTACATAATGCGATACGTCGGCAATATGAATTCCTACTTCCCAACGATTTTCTTTAATCTTTTGTATGGAGAGGGCGTCATCAAAATCCTTGGCATCCCACGGGTCGATGGTGATGGTAAAAACATCCCGAAAATCTCTTCGCTTTTTCAACTCCTCTTTAGTAAGGTTGTATTTTATTTTGTCAGCCTCTTTTTCAACCTCTTTTGGAAAAAATAACGGAAAATTGTACTCCGACAATATCGACTGCATCTCCACGTCGTTGTCGCCGGGTTGCCCCAGCACCTGCACAATTTCACCAAAAGGATTGTTGGAATGTTCAGGCCATTCAGTCATTTTAGCCAATACCTTTTGTCCGCTAACAGCATTATTCATCTTTTCTTTGGGGATAAAAATATCATACGGCATCACTTTACTGTCGGGCACCACAAAACCAAAGTTTTTACTCTTCTCGAAAACACCCACCCAGGTATCTTTTTCTCTTTTCAGTATTTCAACTATCTGTCCTTCCGGTTTGTGTCCTTTTCGCTTGGGAAGAATTAACACTTTAACATGATCGCGGTTAAGCGCGTGGTTAAGGTTGTTGGGCATGATAAGAATATCGTCGCCGCCCTCATCGGAAAGAATGTAGGCTTTGCCGGTCTCTTTCATATCAACCGTACCGGTGATGTACTTGTGTTTGTTGGCAAACTCACTCAGTTTTTCGGCATGAAGCCTATACTTGCCTTTTTTTACTTCCAACAGGTCGCCACTCTCGTACAGTTGGTCGATTACCCGGCGAACCATATCGCGGGTAGCTTTATCGCGGATGCCTAAATTAAAGGCAATTTGTTTGTAATTAAGCGCTTTAAACGGATTGTCGGCAAATTCGCTGAGAATAACTCCCTGCAAAGTGCCTTTATATTTTCTTTTGTTTTTTTTTCTTGACATAACTTGTAAATGTTTGTTGTTTTGGTTTGTAAAATAGATTTTGTAACATCAAAATTTCAATGGACAGTGTTTTTCTATCATCATTAAAACCGGAGGAGGGGGTAAATCTTAACAGACTGCAAAGATACACAACAATCCGAATCAACCACTCAATTTACAAAAGCTTAACATTGTTTACCGGGAAGAGACAATGACACGGAACTTGGTAATCCGTCCCTACAACAACTTATACCTGTCTACCGAAGGTTAATAAGATAAACTATACATACTTACAATATTACCAAAGAGATTTCAACGAAGTTAAAAAAACAGTAATACTTATAAAGTTTAGGGGTAATACAGTTATTGTGCGTCCCTATTAATATAAAGAAATACATACCGTTTTCATTCAAGTATTAAATTAAATCCAAGTTATGAAAAAACAATTACGTTTTTCAATCCTGATTCTGTCAATCTTATTGATTGCTACCAAAATCAGTTACGGCCAGATGTCAATTTTGTTGGTAAACGACAACAACTATACACCAACACGGATATCTGTAATTCAAACCGCGTTAACCAATAACGGATACAGCTATACCGATTACGACCCTTCGGCACAGGGTGGCAGCCCTTCCTATTCGTACATGAGCAATTTTGATTTGGTAATATGGTACACCGGAAACGATGGGGTTGGCCTCTACTTTTGGGACGGTACCGACAGCGACAACCAGGCCATTAAAGATTATATTGACAATGGAGGAATGTTTTGGCTTCAGGGTCTTGACTTTCTTTACGATCGTTACGGAGCAGCCCCTGACACCTTTATCGCCGGCGATTTTGTTTACGACTATCTTGGAATTCAGGAGTATCATGCGCAATCGCATGCCGACGATGGTGCTACCGGAGTCTCTCAACTTGACGTGGTTCCGGGAAACCCGATTTTTACTTTTACCCCCATGGAGTGGGTTTGGTCAACCATGTGGTATGCCGATGCTCTGGTTCCTTCACCGGATGCTGACAGCATTTACCGGATGGGGCCTGCCGGATATGTTTTCGACAGCTATTACAACAGCGTTTATCTTGAAAAAGGAACCGGAAAAGTACTCACCATTGCAACCGAAACGGCAAAAATTGATACGCAAACCAATACCGACACCTATTTTGGCGAAGGGTTAACCTATTTTGAACAATTTACCAATCCGGTTATTTTAGTAACCTCAATTTCGGTTTATGGCGACGGCAATGCTACCACTATCACTACCGATGGCGATTCGCTACAAATGCATGCCGATGTTTTACCGGCCAACGCCTCCAATCCCACGGTAACCTGGAGTGTAATTAACGGAACAGCAACGGCAACCATCAGCGATTCGGGAATGCTGTACGCTACCGGAACTCCTGCCGGAAACGGTACGGTTTGGGTAAAAGCCAGTGCCATCGACGGCTCGGGAGTTACCGATTCGATAGAAATTACTATCTCAAACCAAGGAAGCACTTCCGGCTATTATGTACTGTTGGTTAACGACAACAACAACGATGCTAACCGATATCAAAAAATAGAAACATCGCTCGATAATCTGGGCTATGCTTATGATTTGTATAATACGATTACTACCGATACTTTCCCCGACTCAACCCTGCTTTCCAACTATCAAACGGTTATTTGGTACACCGGAAACGATGGCGTTGATCTCCATTTATGGGATACCTCCGACTCATCCGATTTTAAATTTAATGCCCCTTTAAAACGATACGTTGATAACGGAGGCATTGTCTGGTTACAAGGGTTAGACTTTTTATACGATATTTATGGTTCGGCCCCCGATACTATGACCGCCGGTCAGTTTATATACGACTATATGGGCATTGCCGAATATCATGCCCAGTCGCACGCCGACGATAGCGGTACCGGACTGGACGAGATGGACACCACCTTTAACAATGGGATTTTTGGAATTAGCCCCGTAGTCTGGACCTACTCGCAACTTTGGTATGCCGATGCCCTTGCCGGTACCGATGATGCAAGAACCGTATATCACATGGGACCCGACAGCTACATGTTTAGCAATTACTTCAGTGGTTTGTATAAATACGCCGGTACTGCCTCAAAACAGGGAATTATTATGAGCTTTGCCGTAGAAACCGCCCGGCTCGATTCGCAGGAAAATACCGACACCCTCATCAATCAGGGACTCTCCTATTTTGAGTATTATGTTAACAACAATGTGTTGGTTGAAAACATCGTTGTTTCAAGCGAAAACAATGTTACTACCATTACTTCCGACGGAGGAACCCTGCAAATGTATGCGGATGTTTTTCCGTTATATGCCCCCAACAATCAGGTTACCTGGAGTGTGGTTGACGGAACCGGCACGGCCACCATTACTGCTGACGGTTTATTACAAGCTACCGGAACCATGGCCGGAAACGGAACGGTTTGGGCTAAAGCTACCGCTGACGACGGATCGGGGGTAGCCGATTCGTTATTGATTACCATTTCAAACCAAGGCAGCTCAACCGATTTCCATGTGTTGCTGGTTAACGACAATAATTACGGCACAACACGCTATCAGGTAATTGAAACATCTT
>CAZKGB010000197.1:0-5343 GCA_964551935.1 uncultured Lentimicrobiaceae bacterium
GGATAAATCAAAGCTCCCTGTTCTGAGGGTGCGATATTCATCGGATCAGGCTCTTTCCCTTTCTTGCCAACAAAGGCCCCCATCTTTTATCAACTTTAAAATAAAGCCGGACTGTAATTAAACCAATAACAGCACCAACCACGCTGCCTCCTATTACATCAAACGGAAAATGAACGCCTAAATACACCCGGCTGTAAATCACCAGTAATCCCCAAGCAATCATCATGCCGGTAATCCATCTTTTTTGTAAAAGAAGGCTTATAAACACAACTACCCCAAAGCTATTGGCTGCATGCGACGATACGAAACCGTATTGTCCGCCACACCCTTTTATCATGCGCAGTTTTTCTACAATATCGGGTTGATGGCACGGTCTCAAGCGAAGAAAAACGTTTTTAAACAGGTGAACCGATGTTTGATCGGTAAGGGTTACCGTGAGCGCAACAAATAACAGAATGAAAAAAGTGTTGAGTTTATATTTTTTTGCAATCAGAAAAACAACAAAAAGATAGAAAGGTAACCAGGTTAACTTTTCGCTGGCAAACAGCATTAATTGATCGAGGAAAGGAGAGGCATGGCTGTTAATCCAAAGTAAAACAGTAATATCAAAGTTGTTAAGGGCTTCAAGCATACATTACTTTTTATTTTTCTTTTTCTTTTTTTTCTTTCCCATCATATTGATGGCTTGTTTTTTCATCTCAAAATACTTTTGGTTGTAAGGGTCAAGTCGTATCAGGATATCGAGGCTGGCAATGGCTTTTTTAGGCTTGTTTTTGTCCAGGTACTTTTTGGCTTTCTCCATATAATACTCTTCGCCGTTGCATACATAACCCGGATTTTTTCCTTCAAAGATAAACAGCCCTTCATCAGTATTGGTTTTGGTGCCTTTTAACTTAAACTGGATGGGAATTTCAAAATGCTCATATTTTGGGTCGTGGCACTTGTTCCATTGCCCGTTAGTATTGATAAAGAACTTTTTTACTTCATTATCGATACCGTAATGAAGAGGATTTTTGATGGTGATAAATCCCAGCTTACCGTCGCAGGTTACATCAAAACTGGCAATAATAATGCCTTGGATACAGTTTGTTCTCGCTACATCGGGATAGGTTACGGTATTGTTAAAAATTTTTTCAAAGGTGTAAGTACCCCCTTTAAAGCGGTAATCAAGCTGTGTTGAAATCTGTTTTTTTCGACTTTCTGCCGGCGACATGTTTTCCTGGCTGAAACCGGTTATTTCAAAAAGAAAAATAATACCAACAATCACAAATAATCTTTTCATAGTTTTTCTTAATTTGAAATGGGGGTTAAAAATAGATAAAAACCAACTATCTATTCGTCATCATCTTCTTTTTTCTCAATCAGGGTTTTAATATCTTGCAAAAACTCTTTGGTTTTCTTAAGCGTACTAATAACTTCCAGCTTATCAATATTATTTTCCTGCTTTTTCATCTTTACATAATCGCGAACTCCCTGAACTGTCATCCCTCTTTCTTTAATAAGATGATAGATAAGATGAAAATAATCGATGTCTCTCGGTGTGAATAGCCGATATCCTGCCTTTGATTTTTTCGGCTTAATAAACGAAAACTCCTCCTCCCAATATCTTATAAGAGAGTTCTTAACCTGAAACATTTTAGCAACTTCACCAATTCTATAATATGCTTTTTTTGTTTCTAACATGGCGGGTTAATCTAACGATTGATTAGGAATTTTTGAAAGCTGGAGCATCTTATCAAATTGGGCAGGGCTAAGGTCGTTAAAAAAGTAATAGATGGGATTAATTTTCCTGTTGTTCTTAATAATCTCGTAATGCAAATGGGGTGCCGTCGATTTTCCGGTATTGCCAATAAGCCCGATAGTGCTTCCTCGTTTTACCTTTTGGCCTTTTTTAACCAAAATTTTGCTCAGATGGGCGTAAAAAGTTTTATATCCGTAGCCGTGGTCAATTTCAATGGTGTTGCCGTAACCGCGGTTTGAGTGACGAATTTTTTTAACCACACCATCGCCCGTTGCAAATACCGGTGCCCCGACAGTTGACGAGAAATCAACACCCGAATGAAACTTCTTAACTTTATAAATAGGGTCAATTCTGTAGCCAAAATACGAAGAGATTCGCTTCAAATCGGTGATTTTTACCGGCTGGATACCCGGAATGCTTTTTAACATTTTTTCTTTCTTACGTGCAAGTTTATAAACATCGTCAAACGATTTTGACTGAACGTAAATTTCGCTGGCAATTTTATCAAGCTTTTTGGCTGTCTGCTTTAACAGTTTTGAGTTTTCGTACCCTTCCAGTTTGGCATAGCGGTTAGCTCCTCCAAATCCTGCTTGTCGTATCGACTTGGGAATAGGCTCAGCTTCAAAAATAACCCTGTAAATGTTGTCGTCTTTCGTGGCCAGTTGGTCAAGCATCGATTGCATCTTATCCAACCGGTCGTTCATAATTTTAAACTGTAATTTGTATTGCGCCAGCTCCCGCTCCATAATCTTCTCTTTTGGCGAATCAAAAAGGGTAAATGAAAAAACAAAAATCAACACGGCAATGGCTATTGAGCTCGTTAAAAACAAAAACACCCTGAAAAAACGTTGAGGCGTGCTGCGCTTTAACGGCTCGTAGGTTTGCGTTGTTTCGTTGAATATGTATTTAGTTCTTGCCATAAAGGATGCAAAATTAATAATTTCGAGTAAATTTGCAGCTTAATTATTTTAAGATGTTAATAATCAAAAGTTAATAAGTTGTAATGAACTCATCTCAAGTACGAAAAGTTTTTTTGGATTTTTTTAAAAGCAAGCAACATCAAATTGTTCCTTCAGCTTCGATGGTGGTAAAGGATGACCCGACCCTTATGTTTACCAACGCCGGGATGAATCAGTTTAAAGATATCTTTTTAGGAAATACAAAACCCAAATATTTGCGTGTTGCGGATACTCAAAAATGTCTTCGTGTTTCGGGTAAACATAATGATCTGGAAGAGGTGGGCCGCGATACCTACCATCATACCATGTTTGAAATGCTCGGAAACTGGTCGTTTGGCGATTACTTTAAAAAAGAAGCCATTGCCTGGGCGTGGGAACTGCTCACCGATGTGTACGGTATCGATAAAAAAAATCTTTACGTTACTGTTTTTGGAGGCGATAAGGCAGATGGTCTGGAAGCCGATATGGAAGCCTATAATTATTGGAAAGCCATTATTCCTGAGGAGAGGATTTTGTACGGTTCAAAAAAAGATAACTTTTGGGAGATGGGCGAGGTAGGCCCCAGCGGCCCTTGTTCGGAGATTCATATCGATATTCGCTCGGAGGAAGAAAAGAAAGCGTTGCCGGGTAAAGAGCTGGTTAATAAAGATCACCCGGAGGTGATTGAAATATGGAACCTGGTGTTTATCGAGTTTAACAGGATGGCGGATGGTAGTCTCGAACCCTTGCCGGAAAAACATATCGACACGGGCATGGGATTTGAGCGCCTTTCGATGGTGATGCAGGGTGTTAAATCGAATTACGATACCGATATTTTTGTGCCAATTATTAAAGAGGTGGCCGATATGGCCGGTGTGGAATATGGAAAGGAAGAGTCGCGTGATATCGCCTTGCGGGTAATTGCCGATCATTTGCGCGCCATAACCTTTGCCATTGCCGACGGACAGTTGCCCTCCAACACAGGAGCCGGTTATGTTATCCGCCGTATATTAAGGCGCGCGGTGAGGTATGGTTACACTTTCCTTGGTTTTGATGAACCGTTTATTTACAAACTGGTCTCGCTGTTGTCAAAGCAGATGGGTGATGTTTTTACCGAATTAGTTTCGCAGCAAACCTTAATCGAACAGGTTATTAAAGAAGAAGAGACAGCCTTTTTGCGAACCCTGGCTCAGGGTATAAAAAAGTTTGAAGCTTACTTTAAAGAGCATGCCGATGTGAAAGAGATGGATGGCGATTTCGCTTTCGAACTTTTTGACACCTTCGGATTTCCCATTGACTTAACCAATTTAATGGCTGCCGAAAAGGGAATGACTGTTGATATGGAAGGTTTTGAAAAGGGATTGCAACAGCAAAAAGAGCGCTCACGCAAGGCGGCAGTTAAAAATGCTGACGACTGGATTGAACTGTTGCCCGATGTCGAAACCACCTTCGTAGGCTACGATTCGCTTGAATCTCCATCGAAGATTGTAAAATATCGTAAGGTAGCTACCAAAAAGAAAACCGTGTTTGAGGTGGTGTTGGATACAACTCCCTTTTATGCCGAATCGGGCGGGCAGGTTGGCGATACCGGGGAGCTGATTTCCGAATCGGAAACATTGCATGTGACAGATACAAAAAAAGAGAATAACCTGATTGTTCATCTTGTGGCCGAAGAGCCGAAAGCGGTTAACTCGGTTTATAAGGCAAAAGTAAATGCAACAAAAAGAACACTCACTACCAACAATCACAGTGCAACCCACTTGATGCACGCTGCCCTTCGTAAGGTGTTGGGAGAGCATGTTGAACAAAAAGGTTCGTTGGTATCGCCCGACAGGTTGCGTTTCGACTTTTCTCATTTTGGAAAAATGAGTGATGAGGAGATAAAACAGGTTGAGCAGATTGTTAATAACAAGATTAGGGAGAACCTGCCCGGAGTGATAAAACAGGATGTTGCTATTGAAGAGGCAAAAGCGATGGGCGCCATGGCGCTGTTTGGTGAAAAATATGGTGATAAAGTGAGGGTTGTTACTTTTGATCCTGATTACTCGGTTGAGCTTTGTGGTGGTACCCATGTGAAGGCAACCGGACAGATAGGGTTGTTTAAAATTATTTCGGAAGGTGGTATTGCCGCCGGAGTCCGTCGTGTTGAGGCCGTAACCGGAAAAAATGCAGAGAAGTTTGTGGATGACCAGATTAACCTGTTGAAAGAGATCAAAGCACAGTTTAAAAATGCCAACAATGTGCTTCATGCAGTTACTCATCTTATCGAAGAGAATTCAAAACTTCACAAGGAGATGGAAAAACTATTGGCCGAAAAAAGTGCCGGGCTGGCCGATAGCCTTGTTGGTAACGCCGAAAAGATTGGGGAAGTTTTATTTATTGGAGCCAAAGTCGATTTGGATGTGGGCAGTGCAAAAAAACTGGCCAATCAGTTACGCGCTAAAGCGGAAAAGATAATGATTGTACTGGCACTGACGGAAAAGGATAAGGTAAATCTTGTAATCGCTCTCTCTGATGAATTGGTGAAAAGCGGTTACCATGCCGGGACAATTATTCGCGATGCAGCCAAAACCATTCGCGGAGGCGGAGGCGGACAACCTCATTTGGCCACGGCAGGAGGAAAGGATGCCCATGGAATTGATGAGTCCATGGCTGTGGCTAAGA
>CAZKGB010000198.1:0-5323 GCA_964551935.1 uncultured Lentimicrobiaceae bacterium
AAGTTCTTTAACCTCTTCCACAATTTTTGCTTTAGCTTCTGCTTCACGAAGCAAAATGGCTGCCCCCTTTTCTGCAAGCGAAAGAGCATTTTTAGTCTGGTGATCCTCGGCTGCCGATGGCAACGGAATCAATATAGCCGGTTTGCCAACAGCTACCATTTCGGCAATGGCGATGGCTCCTGCCCGCGACACCAGCACATCGGCAGCAGCATAGGCTTTATCCATTTCGTATATAAAATCAACTACCTTAATTCGCTTGCCAAACGGACTGCTTGCGGCTGCATTTTTAGCTTTTTCCAACGAAAAAGTGCCGGTTTGCCATATAATTTGAATGCCGAGCGCCGCTATTTCGTTAAGGTTTTCCAGGACAGCCCGGTTGATACCTCTGGCACCCTGGCTTCCACCCAAAATCAGCAACACCGGCCGGTTAGCCTCCAAACCAAAATGATTTAACCCCTCTTCACGAGTGGTCTTAAGGTTTAATATCTCCTTGCGGATGGGTGCTCCGGTTACTACCAATTTTTCGTAAGGAAAATACTTTTCCATTCCTTCGTGCGCCACGCAAATGGTATTTACCCGCTTACCTAAAATTTTGTTGGTAATACCGGGATAGGAGTTCTGCTCCAGAATGAGGGTAGGCACCTTTCGGCGAGAAGCCATATAAAGCAACGGACCGCTGGCGTATCCGCCGGTTCCGATGGCAATATCGGGTTTAAAGTTTTTAATAATCGCAGCGGCCTTCCACAGACTGCTTATCAGCTTGAACGGGAAAGAGAGATTATCCATCGTGAGCTTGCGCTGAAAACCACTAATCCAAAGTCCGTGAATGGGATAACCGGCCCTGGGAACTTTCTCCATCTCCATTCTGCCTTTAGCTCCCACAAAAACGATTTCGGCATCGGGATAATGTTCCTTTAGCTTGTTGGCAATAGCGATGGCAGGGAAAATGTGCCCGCCGGTGCCCCCACCGCTCATCAATATTTTTAACGGCTTACTCATCGCGCTCCTCCCCGGTTATTGCTTCTGCAGCAAGTTTTTCTTTATTCAGTTCAATTTCACGACTCACACTTAAAATTATGCCAATGGCCAAACTGCTAAACCACAAAGAGGTTCCCCCCATGCTTATCAGCGGCAGCGGTTGTCCGGTAACAGGCAACAGATTGACAGCTACCCCCATGTTTATCATAGCTTGAAATACCAGGCTAAAACTCATCCCGATAACCATAAAACTCCCGAACAGCGTGGGTGATTTTAACGAAATACGAATGGCTCTGAAAAAGAGTACCAGGTAAAGAAGCAACACCAATCCGCCTCCCAGCACCAATCCGTACTCCTCGATGATAATGGCATAAATAAAATCGGAATAGGGATGCGGAAGAATGTTCCTCTGGGTACTGTTGCCGGGACCTTTTCCGTAAATTCCTCCGGTAGCTATGGCAATTTTTGCTTGTTCTACCTGAAAAGGTACTTCCCCTTTGTCTTTACTGATGAAGTGTTCGATGCGATGTTTCC
This sequence comes from uncultured Lentimicrobiaceae bacterium, assembly GCA_964551935.1. Classification (GTDB taxonomy): domain Bacteria; phylum Bacteroidota; class Bacteroidia; order Bacteroidales; family F082; genus B16-G9. The sequence goes on from CAZKGB010000198.1 coordinate 1,513, forward strand.
AGGTAGCCGTCCGCCCCTGCATACCGTCAGGCATGTTGAACATGATAAGAATAATGATGCCAAGGATAGCCGCTCCGGCAGCAATCAATCCTACCAGATAAAGTAGTTTAACCCTTCCAACAAAAAGCATAACCAGGCTAATGGTAAACACGATGGCAGCCGTGGACAAGTTAGCTGGTAATATGGCTATCACCACTGCCAATATCGGAACCATCAAGGGAACAAAGGCCGATTTAAACCCTTTGATATTATCCTGCCGGCGTGTTAGTTCGCGCGCCAGGTAAACTATCAGGGTGATTTTTGCCAGGTCGGAAGTTTGAAAGGTTAGTCCCACCAGCGGAATTCTTAAAACACGCGTGGCTCCGTTAATGTTCTCACCAAAAAACAGAGTTATCACCAATAACGGTACGGCAATGTAAAGCGCAATTTGAAAAATACGTGAGTAATAGGTGTATTTTAGTTTGTACGCCAAATACATAAGCAGGAGGCCGAAAAACATGATGACGGCATGCTTTATCATGTAGTGCATGGTGTCGCCACCCTGGTATTTATAAGCCAGCGTGCCGGTTGAGCTGTAAACAGCCAGCAACGAAATAATGCTCAACATCACTACGATGGACCAAATTACCTTGTCTCCTTTTATGTATTTGAAACCGATTTTCATGGTGCTATAACTCCTTTACCGCTTTTTTAAACTGATCGCCGCGATCCTGATAGTTTTCGAAAAGGTCGAAACTGGCACAGGCAGGCGACAATAATACAATTTCACCTTTCTTAGCCAGATTATAGGCATAGGCTACAGCTTCTTTAGCCGATCCGGCATCTACCATTAAATCGACACTGTCTTCAAATGCCTCGTGAAGTTTGCTGTTGTCAACCCCAAGACAAACGATGGCTTTTACTTTTTTCCGGACCAGCGCCATGAGCTCCGAATAGTCGTTTCCTTTATCCTGTCCGCCAACAATCCATACGGTAGGAGCTTCAACATATTCGAGGGCGTACCAGGTCGAATTGATGTTGGTGGCTTTACTGTCGTTGATGAACGTGATACCGTGTACATTGGAAACAAACTCCAACCGGTGGGGTATGTTTTCAAAATCGGAAAGACTCTGCTTGATGTTCTCTTTTCTTACATCCAACAATCTCGCTGCCACCGAAGCGGCCATGGAGTTGTAGGCGTTGTGTTTTCCCTGAAGTGCTAACTGTTCAAGTGTCATATTAAATCTGCTTTTATGTATGTTTATAATCAATTCATTGTTTTCGAGCCATGCGCCATTCTCCCGTGGAGCGTTGCTGAGCGTAAGGCTGTATTTTTTCGGAATGATGGTTCGTTTTTTCAGCTCCCGGGCTGTAACCGGGTCATCAGCATTATAAATGAAGGCATCTTCCTCCGACATGTTTTGAAGAATCCGGAACTTGGATTCGATGTAGTTTTCGAAACGGTTATCGTAACGGTCCAGATGATCGGGAGTAAGGTTGGTAAGCACGGCGATGTCGGCTTTACAATTGAACATGCCATCCAGCTGAAAGCTGCTAATCTCCAACACGTAAATATCGAAATCCGATTCCGCAACCTGCCGGGCAAAACTCTTTCCCACGTTGCCGGCCAATCCCACATTGAGTCCTGCCTTTTTTAAAATATGAAAGGTTAACAGGGTGGTGGTGGTTTTTCCGTTCGATCCGGTAATGCAAACCAGTTTGGCGTCGGTATAACGAGCGGCGAATTCTATTTCCGAGATAACGGGAATACCTTTTTCCTTTGCCCGTTTCACGGGAAGGGCGGTATCAGGAATTCCGGGACTTTTTATAATCTCCGCCGCCTTCTCAATGCTGTCAAACGAATGTCCGTTTTCTTCAAAATCAATGTCATGATGTGTAAGAACGCTTTTGTATTCAGGGTCGATTTTTCCATAATCGCTCACAAAAACATCAAACCCCTTTTTTTTGGCAAGAATGGCAGCTCCTGTTCCGCTTTCGCCGGCTCCGAGGATGACTATTTCACTCTTGCTGTTCATTGTTTATCTTAGTTTCAGTGTTATAATGGTTAACACAGCCAGCATCATCCCTATTATAAATACCCGCATCACAATTTTGGCTTCGGGATATCCTTTCTTTTGATAATGATGATGCAAAGGTGACATCAGGAAAATCCTTCGGCCTTCTCCAAATTTCTTTCGGGTATATTTAAAGTAGCTTACCTGCAAAATCACCGAGAGGCTTTCCACCAGGAAAATACCCGCCAGCAGCGGCAGCAACAACTCTTTACGGATAATAATGGCGAACACGGCAATGATACCTCCGATGGCCAGGCTTCCGGTATCGCCCATAAACACCTGAGCGGGATAAGTGTTGTACCATAAAAAACCTACCGTGGCACCCACAAAACCGGCAATAAACACGGTTAACTCACCCACGTTGGGGATGTACATGATGTTGAGGTAGTTGGAAAAAATGATGTTACCCGAGACCCAGGCGAGGATACCCAGCGTTGCCCCGATAATAGCTGAAGTTCCGGCTGCCAGTCCATCCATACCATCGGTAAGGTTGGCTCCGTTTGAAACGCCGGTAAGGATGAAAATAACAAACGGGATAAAAATCAGAAAGGCATATTTTTCATAGTCATCACCCAACCATTTTAATAAAACGGCATAATCAAACTCGTTGTTTTTAACAAACGGAATGGTGGTTTTGGTAGAGTGGCGTTGATCCGGCTGAAAAGCGTATGAAGGACCTTTGTTATCCATCTTTTGTATCATCTCGGTAGTAACCACCTTTTGCTTTTCGCGAATAACCACATGGGGATTAAAATAGAGCACGGCACCAACTACCAATCCCAGAATCACCTGTGCCAAAATCTTTATTTTTCCCTTTAATCCGGTTTTGTCTTTTCTAAAGACTTTAATATAGTCATCAATAAAACCAATAAAACCCAGCCATACCGTGGTAAACAGCATCAACAAAATATAAATGTTGTCGAGTTTGGCAAACAGTAAAACGGGAATGATGATGGAGGCCAAGATGATTAATCCACCCATGGTTGGGGTACCCTGCTTCTCCATCTGACCTTCAAGTCCTAAATCGCGCACGGTTTCACCCACCTGTTTTTTACGCAGGAAATTAATCCAGTTCTTACCAAATACCATCCCGATTAGCAATGAGGTAATGATGGTCATGGCTGCCCTGAAGGAGAGGTAATTGAACACCTGAGCTCCCGGGAAATTGTATGCCTGATCAAGATATTTAAACAGATAATAGAGCATGGTTTTATAAATTATCGAATAACTCGGTTAATACTTTTTTATCGTCAAAGGGATGCTTTACCCCATTCATTTCCTGATAAGTTTCGTGGCCTTTGCCGGCAACAAGGATGATGTCGCCGGGCTGTGCCAGCATCACGGCTGTATGAATGGCGTCTTTCCGGTTAACAATGGCCACCACCGACATTTTTTTAGCCACATCAACCCCTTCCAGCATATCGTCAATAATGGCCTGAGGATCTTCATCCCGAGGGTTGTCTGAAGTGATGATTACCCGTGTGCTCAATAGCGAAGCTATCCTTGCCATTTTAGGCCGCTTCTCTTTATCACGATTTCCACCGGCACCCACCACGGTAATCAATTGCTCGTTACCGGTTCGTATGCTTTGAATGGTTTTTAACACGTTTTCCAGCGCATCGGGCGTGTGGGCATAATCGACAATAGCGGTAAGGTTGTTTTTTGAACGAATTACCTCAAAGCGGCCGGCGGCGCCCTTGAGCGTACTCATTTTTAGCAACACTTCAACGGCATCCTGCCCTAAAAGCCGGGCGGCA
>CAZKGB010000199.1:0-5323 GCA_964551935.1 uncultured Lentimicrobiaceae bacterium
TCGGCCAGCAGAATACCATCGTTGGCATTTTCAAAAATCAAACGGTATTTTTCTTCGCTTTCACGAAGCATAATCTCCGCTTTTTTACGCTCGGCAACCTCTTTCTCCAGTTCTTTTGTACGCTCTTTTACGCGGTTCTCCAAATCGGTATTGAGCGATATAAGCTGATACTCCACCTTCTTGCGGTAAAAAGCAGCACCTATGTTTGCCGCCACCAAACGCAACGCGTTTATTTCCACCTCCGACCACTGCCTCACCTGGATACACTCATCCAAACCAATAAATCCCCACCACTCATCTTCCACAAAAATGGGAATAACCAAAAGCGACTTAATTTCCTGTGCCTCTAAAATCTGTTTCTCGGAATCAGGAAAATCGACGGCAACATCGCCAAAAACAAGGCTGTTTGCCTGCAAAAGGCCAATCCAGCGCTTAAATATTTCCGCATCAATAGGAATGTTTTGAAGGTCTTTGTTGTGAATCTGACTCTGTATCCCGCCGTTTACCCATTCGTAAACCTGACTGATTACTACTGTATTTTTATAACCATGCTTCTTAAAAATATACAACCGGGATGCAAGGGTAGCTTCGCCCAGCAATCGCAAAGCGTAATTGATGTTTTCGTCCGAAATACCCTGCTGAAGGAAAAGCGCGGTAATTTCACTTAGCACTCGTAAGATATTGTCACTTTTTTCTCTTGCCGTTTCGGCTTCACGACGGCGAATCTCCTCCTCTCCTATCTTACGCTCTAAAACAATTTCATGGATTTGATCTTTTAAAATCTTGGATAGCTTTTCACTGTCAACCGGTTTGGTAAGAAAACCTTTTACCCCCGTTTCAATGGCCTGAATAAAATATTTGGTATCCACAAAGGCCGACATGATAATTACTCGGTTGTTCTTATCATTCCGGAGTATTTTCCGTACCATGTCAATACCATTAATCACCGGAAGTTTAATGTCGGTAATAATTAAATCGGGTTTAGAAGATTGGTACACTGAAAATCCCTCGTCACCATTGGTAGCTACCAGAACACGTTTAGCCTGGCCGGCAATAATTCTTTTATACACGGCCCTAAGAATATCATCGCTTTCAACAAGTAGTACGGTTATATTTTCTATGTTCATCATGGGTAGCTATTAATGAGTATCACGATATTTCTTTTCACCGGCTAAGATAGAAACTTCCAAATGATTTTCGAAAGGCACCAACGGGCACGACCAACGATCGGCGTATGCACAGTAAGGATTGTACGCTTTATTAAAATCGAGATAGATTGTATCGGAGGCAGGAATTGGAATATCTAAATATCGTCCGGCCCCATAAGTGGTTTTGCCATTGGTTTTATCACGAAACGGCAAAAAAAGAAGGTTGCCGTATTCCGGGTCGTCCATGTAATCTACATTTTGGTAAACCGTGAGCCGTTGAGCCGTGTCGCCAATCATAAAATGTAAATGACCGTAAACCCGGTAGTTTGGTTTTCGGGCTGTGTTGGTGGCCATGCCAAATATTTCACCCGTTGTGTCGATGCTAAACTTTGCTTTTATCCTGAAAGCGGGATTAACCGGGAAATAAACCGGATCGTGATAGGCCGAGTAAAAGTGAAGGCTGTCCAGCGGGGTTTTATCGGGATTGGCAAATTCAGCAATCGATTTGGCTCGAAGTCCTTCGATGGAATCAATGTATTTGCCCAGTTCGATTTGCTGTTGGTATTGTTTTATATCAGGATGAAAAAAAAGTCTGACAAACAGGTAAGCCATAAACTCGTTACCAACATTTCTAAATCCTTTGCTGTATTTCCACCAGTGAGCCGAGTCGAACGACTTGTCGTGGTCGGCATAGATACCAATTTTGTAATCGTTGCCAAAAGCTTTTTCAAACATCAGCCGGCTGCGGCGCGAATGGACTCCTACCGAATAAATATTAAAAGATTTATCCCATTGAGGATGTTGCTCAAACAGCGCTTTGGTTACCACCGCCGTGGAGTAGGTGCGATCACGAAGAATACTGGAAGGAATGGGCGCCAGGTAAATGGTGTCGCGAAAACCCAGTTTCCGGATAACGGCAGCCGTTGCTTCGGCAACATTTTGATAATCGGAAACAGATTGCCATTGTAATATAGGGATGCCTGTTACAATCATGTTTTCGTAATGGTCATCTCTAAAAAGTTGAATGGCTTTTTTTACCGAGTAATCCGGAATCCAGCCCTCGATGACCATCGTTTTCGACTTAACAGGCTTGTTTACCGTTAAAAAGCTATAGAGGTTTTGTAAAAGCAACGAACCACCAATCAACACGATGGCAATAATAACTATCCACCCCAATAAAGTGGGTTTTCGGCAAGATTTCTTTTTATACAGCTTAAAATATTTTTTTTCCATAATAAGTTGTTAAAAGGCTTCGCCAAAGCCGAAAAAGAAAAAGTTTTGGTCGCGGGAGATGCCATAATCAAATCGTATATTCGCTTTATGAACCGGGTCAACCATTAACCGCAATCCGGCACCTGCCGACCATTTAATGCCACTAAAACTGTATCCGTCCACCGCGGGGGCAACCTCCCCCAATCCTGCAAAAGCAACTCCTGAAAAAATCCAGTAAATAGGAAAGCGAAATTCCGATTGCACAACGGTCATTAGCTTGTCGCGATAACGGCCCAGGTAAATGCCTCTCATTTTTTCCGCTCCCCCCATTAATGCAAGCGATTGAATGGGAACATCGCCAAAATTAATCTCAGAATAAAGTTGGGTTGCCAAGGTCATTTTTTCCGACAACGGAAAGTATTTTCTGTAATCAACCAAAAAATAGCTGTAATCAAAGTCACTTCCAATAGCCTTATTGTAGGTAACAAAAGCAGCCACAAAATAATTCCCTTTGTGTGCATTAATGTTGTTGTCGCGAGCTTCATTATAAAGCATAAAACCTATCCCCGATTGAACCCCCTCATTATCGGAAATAGTCGAATCCTGAACAGGGCATGACACTATATCGTCCGGATGAGTATAATAAATCCTGGAATAATTTTTATACCGGTAAATAAAACTGGCGTACACTTTTTTATAAAATTTGTACCCTATGGCATCCATAAACTCTATCTGTTCAAAGGTTACCAAACACCCCTCATCAATTTTTGTTTCGTTTCCAATACCATAATAATAAGAGGGAAAACTTAATAAAATAAACTGAGAAAAATTTCTCCACCCCGATTTCCCAAAAAACAAATCGGAATTAGCCACAAACTTATACTGATTGTTTAAGGTGTAATAGGCTAAGGCGGTTACCGTTGAAGAAGGAACCGTTGAATCGTTATCAACATCTTTTCCCAACTTAAACGAGTTAAACTTAGTAAGTCCGAAAAGCCAGTCGGTTTCGGTGTTGTACGAAACAATAGGAAGCGGAAACCACTTAACAATCCATTCCATCTTATCGTTAATTTTCTGTACGGTGGTTTTCTTCTTAACCAATGAGCTATCTGCCTGCTGCGAAAAGGAGTTGAGTGATAAAGCAACAAATAACACCACCATTAGAAATGTATGAGAGGTAGTAAAAAAAGATTTTATCATAAACAGACTATTAAAATTTTAATTTTCAAATATACTAAAGAAAGTAAAAGGAGCATGTTTATGGGAAACATATACTAAATATTTACTACCTTGCGTTTGAAATATGAAACATCTCTACCTTTCCATTCATTTAGCCTGTTAATCATGAGATCAACCACAATCCTCAAGGGAATGGCCTTTTCCCTCATTGTTTTTCTTGCCTTGTCGTGCCGAAACAACAACAAGCCGCAAAAATCCGGGCTTGTCATTTCCGGCCATCAGCTGACTACTATTGATGCAGAAGCACCTGTAACAGTAAAATTTTTGAAGCCACCGGAACTGTTTAAAAACTTATCTGCAGAAGCAAAAGATGAAGCTATTGAATTAAATCCGCATGTGGACGGAAAGGTTTTTTTAGTGGAAGCCAAGCAGATGGTTTTTCAACCTGACAAACCGTTGGATTATGGAAAAAAGTATAAAGTTACGGTGCACCTCGATAAGCTGTTTAACAATCCCGACACAAAACAGTACACATACACCCTAAAAGTGGTGCCTCTCCAAGCGGATCTGTTTTTTGACAATTTTGCACCCATGGAAGGAAATGCTTCAGACTATTCGGTATTAACGGGACATCTGCTTATTTCGGGCCACCTTGCTACTGAGAAGCTGAAGAGCCTTGTTTCGGCAAAATTGGGCAATCACAACCTGCCTGTTTTAATGAATAACGGGTCAACTAACAACACTTTTGAGTTTAGTATCGACAGTATCACCCGGACAAAAGCGGAACAAAAGCTCATTGTTTCGTTAAATGAAAAAATGCTGGGGGACGTTGATATCAGGACTTTCGAGTATAATATTCCGGCAGCGAATCTTTTTTCGTTTATTAAGTTTGATGTAAAGAAAAATCCTGAGACCAATGTGGTGCTGACTTTTTCCGATGCTTTGGCGCCCGATCAAAATCTTGACGGGTTGGTTTATTTTGAAGATGGAACCGCGGTTAAACTTTTTATAAAAAACAACCAGCTGCTGGTTTATCCCCAAAAACAATTGGAAGGAACCCATTCGCTGATTTTAAATGAGGGAATTAAAAGCTCGAAAAACAAATCGTTGGATAAGCAGTACACCATTAAGCCCGTGTTTAAGCAAGCGCCCCCCGAAGTGCGTTTTATTGGCAACGGGAATATATTGCCGGGAACCGACAAATGGCTCATCCCTTTTGAAGCCATCAACCTTTCGGCTGTTGACGTGGTGGTTTTTAAAATTTACAGCAACAACATAAAACAGTTTTTGCAGGATAATAATATTAACGACCGCGGATGGTCGATAAACCGCGTTGGAGAGTATGTTCACCACGAAAAAATTGAACTGGAAAAGAGTGCCGGTAAGCCCGATAATAAATGGAAAAATTATGCCATCGACCTGAGTAAGATGGTTCAATCGGAACCGGGTGCCATCTACCGAATCGGTTTCAGATTTAAAAAATCGTATGCGCAACTAGATTGTGCTAAAAGCTCACCGGAAAAAGAACAACATTTCGATAGTACCAACTACTTATACTCCGAATATTACCGTCCTTACGGCTCTTCATGGAGTAAAAGAAACGATCCGTGTGATGTGTCGTATTACAATCCCGACCACTTTACCGAAAGAAATTTTTTGGCGAGCAATATAGGGCTTACGGTTAAAAACAGCCACCAAAATCAATACACCGTTTTTTCACGAGATCTGATTACTGCCGAATCGTTGAAAGATGTTAAAATTCAGTTTTTCTCGTATCAAAACCA
>CAZKGB010000200.1:0-5309 GCA_964551935.1 uncultured Lentimicrobiaceae bacterium
CCGGGGTAGTTTTGATGAATCGAAAAAAGGGGAGCGGTTACTGTTTGAGCGGTAATACTCCTTATTCCCCATGGAGAAAAAACTATGATTGCTGTATTCGCCTCAACTCGTAAACATCCAATAAATCCTTTGGGCGACCCGATTTGATTTTACTATTAATCAAATCATCTAACGAGATTATATTCCACTTCATATATTTTTGGCCTTTCATAATATATTCAACAGAATCGTTAAACGCTTGCTCAAATGGTTTTCCCGGATTAAAGCGGGTTATCAGTTCCAATTCAAGGTCAGGACTAAACTTTAACGAAATATTTTGATTTCCTTTTAATACTTCCGAAGGAAAGGTGTTAAATTCATAACCAATCGAACGAAGTGCTTTTAACAGGTTGGACAGATTGCCGGTTGAATTATCGATCCAAAAATCAATGTCAGCCGAATGGCGTTTGTAACCATAAAAATTTACAGCACTACCTCCAACCAATATCATTTTTACCTTATTCAGGTTACAGGCTTTAATAAACTCATAAACATCCTGATTAAAGTTGGTTTCCATGATAACTTCGCATGTAAATTACAAAATTTCCTTTGGCATCATTCGGGTGAACATAATCATCCGGCAAGGGGGTGCTGCGAGGTGCCGATACCATCTCGATAAAAGCCAATAACCGTTCCCCCGGCGAGAGTTTTAAAAATTCCTCTTCCCGTCGCCGGTTGTTTTCCTCTTTGGTGTCAAAATAAACTTCCATCATTCGATTTTACAAAACACAAAAATAACTCTTTTTATTTCAACCTCTTCGCCTACTTTCAAAAAACTCTTTTAACAACTTGCTGCACGCTTCCTGCAAAACCCCTCCAATAACCTCTGTTGATGGGTGCAACAAATTGGAACCGGTTTTGGAATACCCCCGTTTTTCGTCGTAAGCGCCAAAAACAATTTTCCCGATTTGAGTCCAGTACGATGCTCCGGCACACATCACACAAGGCTCCAGCGTAACATAGAGGGTACATTCTTTTAAATACTTCCCACCTATAAAATTGGCTGCCGCCGTAAAAGCCTGCATCTCCGCATGGGCGGTAACATCGTTGAGTGTTTCGGTCAGATTATGAGCACGTGCAACAATTTGATTGTTACAAACAACAACAGCCCCAACCGGTACTTCATCTTTGTCAAATGCTTTTTGAGCCTCTTTCAGGGCTTCTTTCATAAAATGTTCATCGGAAAAAACGGAAAGGTTCATTTTGTAAGTTTTAAGAGACCAAAATAGTTAAAAGTTTGGAGTTCTCAACTATGGACGACCTGATTATCTTTTACTGCAGGGACAGGCTGGTACCCGGGAGATCCCTCAGTCGTACCTCCTTCGGGATGACGATGGGTTGTGCGGGAAGGGTAATAAGTAAAACGTATTGTAACCTGTCAGGTCAAGAAAGCCTTGCAGGGAAGCGACCTGACAGGTTGGTGCAATCGCAACTTTAGGTGTTCCATACACTCGAAGTACTCCAAATTTAAAACCCAAACAACGCTGCATCTTTTACACATTCTCTATCAATGCCGGCATCAACATTTTTGCTTTTAAGAAAATCCAGCAAAACCTCCGTGTCCATATTGGCCACCAGCTCTTTTCCCGTCATGGGGCAGCCGCCCAGTCCGCCAATAACCGAATCAAATTTTCTTACACCGGCATTAAATGCGGCTTCTGTTTTGGAAATTCTGTCGGCAGGTAACGAGTGGAGATGAAACCCGAAATCAACTTCCGGAAAGAGATCGATCAGCTCCGTAAAAACATTATTTATCAAACCTGGCGAAACCTCTCCGGCAATATCGGACAAAGGAAAATACCGTAACCCTTTGGAAATCATATTATCAATAGATTTTGCCAATAACTCCGTACTCCACGGGTCACCATACGGGTCACCAAACCCCCACGAATAATAAACCACCAGCTCCTTATTAAAGCGGTTACACAAATTCAACGTCTCATCAATGGTTTGTTCGGCTTCTGTTTTGGATTGGTTGATGTTTTTCTTCAAAAAGGTTTCGGAAAGCGAAAAAGGAAAAAACAGTTTATCAACCTGCTCATATTCGCAAGCCGTTTTAGCTCCTTTTACGGTGGCCACCAGCACGGCAATTTTTGTTTTTGTTCCCGACAGGTCAAGACCTTTTAAAACCTCACCCGTATCAGCCATTTGCGGTATGGCACGCGGCGACACAAAGCTCCCCGCTTCAACCGTGTCAAACCCGCAATGTAACAATCGGTTGATATAATCAATTTTTTGTTTTGTGGGTATAAACTCCGGTAGCCCCTGAAATCCGTCACGGGGTGTTTCGGTAATAACTACTTTATTGCTTTGGTGAACCATAAGTCAGGAAATCATAAGTTCCAAATTCTAAACCACAAACCTGCCCATCCGGCAGGTTTGTGATTTGGGTTTTGTGATTTGGAATTTAACCAAGTTATTTTCTTCCGCTCAACTCTTTGGGAATCCTTCCCTGGTAGATGGTTTCGGAACGTAAACGGCGGCCAACGATTTTTTCATTCATGGCACCGATTTTTAAAATCCGGTCGATATCAAGATTGGTTTCAATATCCATTTCATCCATCATCACCACCATATCTTCGGTTGAAACAAGGCCAACGCCATGCGGATCTTTGTAGTAATATTCACCGGTTCCCGAAACGGGAGAGCCATCCACAAAGTTGGCCGGCTGTCCGCCGATACCGCCAAAGGTAGATTCAAAATTGGTAACGCCTGCCTGCAAGGCTGCCAAAACATTGGCCAATCCCCAGCCGCGGGTGGTGTGGAAGTGGGCAATTTGTTTGTGGGGATTATCCACCGCATCCATCAGCATGGAAAAATATTTGTAAACCCTGTCGGGTGAAGCGGAACCGTCATGGTCGGCATGTTCCACATCGTTGGCACCAATATCGAACCAGCGTTTGGTAAAGGCAACGGCATCTTCCATTTTGGTGGGGCCTTCAATGGGACAACCCCAAATAGTACTAACGGTACCGTTAACTTTTATACCGGCAGCATGTGCTTTGGGAATCCACTCTTCGGCCATGGCCCAATACTCTTTAAGCGATAATCCCGAATTTTTCTTTTGATGCGATTCACTGGTGGAAACCATCAGTAAAATCCGGTCGGGACCATATCCCTCCTTTTTGGCCTGAATGGCGCGCTCGATGGCGCGTTCGCGTATGGTAACCGCGGTAAGCATCACATCGTCCAGCAGGCCTTTAACACGCTTGCTGTTTCTTATTCTTTTAAATAGTTCGTCGGCATCTTTAAACTGAGGCATCCCTTTAGGGTTCCCGAAGTTGGTTACTTCGAGATGCCTGAAGCCGGCCAGGATGGATTCTTCCAGCATCCAAACCTTTGCTTCGGTGGGAATAAATTTTTCTTCGTGCTGATACCCGTCGCGAACGGTAATGTCTCCGATAACAACTTTTTTAGGATAGTTCATATAACAATGATTTTAATTTTCTGTTTAGGGATGGCTAAAATACGGAAAATAATAAAACCGTACAGAGCCATTAATTTATTGGTTGTTGGGGCATCTGTGATTATTTGTACCGAAATCTAAATATCCGAATTAAACACTTTTCGGGCAAACAATATTTTCAAAATTGCTCAAATTTCCATATCATTGCATACGCTCGAAAAAGCACATTAAAGTATAATCAAAAAAAACATTTGAAAATTGATAACACTTAAAACCAAAATCGACACCCGGTCGGAAGAGTTTAAGAACAATAAAAAGGAGTTTCTTAAGCTTTTGGACGAATACAAAGAGATTTTAAAAAACAGTACCCGTGGCGGCTCCGAACGCTCGGTTCAAAAACATAAAGAACGCGGCAAGCTGTTGGCGCGCGAAAGGATTAACCTTTTAATCGACCCCAATACGCCGTTTATGGAGCTGTCGCCCATGGCAGCTTATAATCAGTACAACAACGAATTTCCTTCGGCGGGAATTGTTACCGGAGTGGGTGTTATCCACGGGCGTGAAACCGTAATCATTGCCAACGATGCCACGGTAAAAGGCGGAACCTACATGCAGTTTACCATTAAAAAACACCTGCGGGCACAGGAGATAGCCATGGAGAATCATCTGCCGTGTGTTTATATGGTCGATTCGGGTGGCGCTTTTTTACCCGAACAGGATTTGGTGTTCCCCGACAAAAACCATTTCGGACGATTCTTCTACAACCAGGCAAAGATGTCGGCCGAAGGCATTCCGCAAATATCCATTGTAATGGGTTCCTGTACCGCCGGCGGGGCCTATGTGCCTGCCATGAGCGACGAAACCATTATTGTCAAAGAACAGGGAACCATCTTTCTCGGTGGCCCTCCGTTGGTAAAAGCTGCCACGGGCGAAGAGGTAACGGCCGAGGAATTGGGTGGTGCCGAGGTTCATACTTCCATATCCGGTGTGGCCGACCACTTTGCAGAAAACGATACACACGCCATTCAAATTTGTCGTAATATTTTTGAAACACTGGAGCACCGCGAAAAGCAGGAGCTCGACCTTATTGCTCCCGAAGACCCCGTTTATGACCCTGCAGAGCTTTACGGCATTGCACCTGTTGACCTTCGTAAAATGGTTGATCCGCGCGAAATCATCATGCGTATGGTGGATGGAAGCCGTTTTCAGGAATTCAAATCAAAATATGCTACCACCGTGGTAACCGGATTTGCGTATATCATGGGCTTTCCGGTGGGGATTATTGCCAATCACGGTATCCTGTTTTCGGAATCAGCCTTAAAGGTTACTCACTTTATCGAGCTTTGTACCAGCCGCAAAATACCCATCGTCTTTTTACAAAACATTGCCGGGTTTATTGTGGGTAAAGAGTACGAACGTAAAGGCATTGCCAAAGACGGTGCCAAGATGGTTCATGCCGTTTCCAATACCAATGTACCGAAGTTTACCGTAATGTTCGGCGGTTCGTTTGGAGCCGGTAACTACGGCATGGCTGGCCGGGCTTACGACCCGCGACTGTTATTTATGTGGCCCAACGCCAAAATTTCGGTGATGGGCGGCGAACAGGCGGCTACCGTTTTGGTAACCGTAAAACAAGATCAATATCGAGCCAAAGGAATGGAGATGCCACCCGAAGAAATTGAGGCCTTACGTAAACCCATCCTCGAAAAATACGAACGCGAAGGATCGGCTTATTACAGCACTTCCCGCCTTTGGGACGACGGTGTAATCGATCCGGTGGATACCCGCAAGATGCTGGCCATGGGTATTGCCATGTCGCTCAATAAAAAATATCCCGAACAGAAGTACGGGGTGTTTAGGATGT
>CAZKGB010000201.1:0-5305 GCA_964551935.1 uncultured Lentimicrobiaceae bacterium
CCAACCAAATAGGGGCTGATAACACTAAAGAGCACTTCGCCGTTGGCATCGATTATTAGTTGATCCTGGTATCCGATATTTTTGATATGCTCGCTTAAGTCCTCTTTTAAACCCGCAACAAGCTTTTTATACGCTGCCGTTTGCGCAAATTCCTTCATCGAAATTCCTTTTTCATCCAACTGCATGTGAATGGCCTCGATAAGCTTATCGTTGTCCTCCAGCCCGGAGGTTATTTCCAGATAGTCTTTTGCTTCTTTAAAAAAGGTTGTTAAGTATTTTGCTCTCAACTGCGACGATGAAGTAAGGGATTTATCGGTAACGATGGTCAACCCCTGGTAAGCATTTAAAAAATTCACAAAACTCACTATTCCCAAGGGAATGATAGAGATAGCCATAAACCAGATAAGCAACGATTTACCTACCCCGATATACTTCCACGAGCGCAAGGAATGCTTAAACTTCTCCCACGTTTTTGATTCATTGTAATCAATAAAATCTTTCATTTTCCGACAATGTTTTTGGTAGAATTACTTTTTGAGATTTAATTTTATTGTTTCGTAGAGTAATTGAGGATGAATGGGTTTGGATAAATAATCGTCCATCCCGATGGAGAGAAATTGCTCTTTATCCCCTTTCATGGCATGCGCTGTCATGGCAATTATGGGCGTATGTTTTTGGGTTTCCAGTTCAAATTCTCTAATTCGTTTGGTGGCAACAATACCGTCCATTTCAGGCATCTGAACATCCATCAAAATAATATCAATATCGTCGTGTTGGTCTTTGTAAATATCAAGGGCTTCCTTACCGTTTTTAGCCTGAAGAATAATAAAGTTTTTCCGCTGCAGCAACTGAACAACAATTTTCATGTTGATGGTTTGATCTTCAGCCACCAAAACCTTTATCCCATCGGTAGCTTTAACAGATTGTTTTTTCGATACTTCTGCCGTTTGTTTTGTTTGTAACCGGGGTTTACGTTTCTTTAAACCGGCCAGCGACTTTTCAATTTCACGCTTTAACACACTTTGTGACACCGGTTTAATAATTAAGTCGCTGTTGCTTCGTTTTCTTATTTGCTCAACCCATGTACTCGATTTAATTTCGGAGAGCAGATACAAATTATCGGAGTTTTTCTTTAACAGGTCAATCGAGTTACTCAAACTGTCAACATTCTCTTTGGTTGGTTTGATGGTAAGAAATATCAAATCAAAATGCTCTTTTTCGGAGATTTTCAAAGCGGCTTCCATCGTATCAGCTACTACATTATTGATTTTCCAGTAAGAGAGCAGGTCGGTTAAAATTTTTGCAGCCTCGGGATGTTCTTCAACAATAAGGGCTTTGGCCTCTTTTTTACCGGCAGGAAATGCTATTTCCGATAAATTCACTTTTTGCTTTCCGGTGAGCAGGTTCAGGGTAAAATAGAATTCACTTCCCTTCCCTTCGGCACTATCTATTTTAATGATTCCGCCCATCAGTTTGGCTAAACTTTGTGAAATATACAGTCCTAAGCCTGTGCCACCATACTCACGGGTAGTAGATTTATGAGCCTGCGTGTAGGTATCGAAAAGGGTATGAAGCTTTGAAGCGGGTATTCCAATGCCGGTATCTTTTACCGAGAAGAAGAGCCTTATTTGTTCTTCAATTAAATCTTCCTGCTTAACGCTAAGTGTAATCGTTCCGTTTTTTGTAAACTTGTTGGCGTTGCTTAACAGGTTAACCAATATTTGCCTGATACGCAGCGAATCGCCGATTAAAATATCGGGTATATCGTACTGAAGATCACAGATTAGTTCGTTGCCGTTGTTTACCGCTTTCAGCGAGATGATGGCGAACACCTTTTCAATCATTTCGCGCAAGCTGAATTCAGCTTCCTCGATTTCCAGCATGTTTGCTTCAATTTTCGAGATATCCAAAATACCGTTGATAATCTCCAACAAGGTTTCGCCGGAAGTTTTAATATCCTGAAGCCGCTCTTTTTGCAATTCGGTCAGCTCCGTATCCATCAAACCCAGCTCCGCAATGCCGATAATGCCGTTTAACGGGGTTCTGATTTCGTGGCTCATGTTAGCCAGGTAAAGCGATTTTGACTTGGTAGATTCCTCGGCAAAACGCTTGGCTTGATTGAGTGCTTTTACCGTTTCTTTAAGTTTTACCGTGGTAAGTTCCAGCTCTTTTTTGTGTTTAAAAAACTCGATAAAAGCTTTTACCTTGCTTTTAAGAATCTCCAAATCAAGCGGTTTATACAGATAGTCAACCGCTCCGGCTTCGTATCCTTTAAAAATATGCTTTCGTTGTTTGCTAATGGCCGTTACAAAAATAATGGGGATATTTTTTGTATGCTCGTTGCTTCGCATCAGTTCGGCCGTTTCGAAACCATCCATACCCGGCATTTGAACATCGAGTAAAACCAACGACACCTCATAATCGAGCAGCACTCCCAGTGCTTCATTTCCCGAGGATGCTTTTAAAATATTCAGGTCAGGACTTTCCAAAATACTTTCGAGAGCCAATAAGTTTTCCGGATGATCATCAACAATTAAAATATTGAATTTACTATCGTTTACCATAATGTTTTCTTTTTCCGTACCAGTAAAATGTTACCCCATTTTTAGGCCAATAGCAAATATATGTAAAAATCTTTACCAATGATACCTCACCCAATAGAATTTAATACCATACCGGAGATAATAATTCAATATTGGAAAAAAACAGTCTATTTATTACAAATAGTTCTAAAATTGCAATACTCGCAGCCTGAAGGATCGGTTGTTTGACAAAAGCTTTTACCTTCATCAAAAATTTCAGCGAGCAGCGAGGTTAAAACCTCTTCAAACCGGAGAAACCAGTCCTCGGGATTTTCCATTTGCATGGCGGGTGAAATAAACCCTTCCGAAAGGTTACGAAGACTAAACAGGCCAACGCTAACCCGGTCAGTTTCCGGGTAGCTTTTTTGAAAGAGCCAGCCGTAAGTTAGTGTTTGAAATGCCTTTGAATACTTACTTTCGGTGAGCAGCTGGTCCCACTCTTTAAAGTTAACATTTGTCTTTTTAACCGCTCCCGTTTTATAATCGGAAATTCGAAACTGCGAACCGGCCCGATCTATTCGGTCGATAACACCTTTCATCAATACCTCTCTGCCATCGGGCAACACAAGCCGCTGCTGCAACTCCTGTTCAACGGCTACCAATATCCGCGGTTCCTCTTGCAGGTTTTTTATCTCCGCGCGTAAAAACCGTTCCAGATACCTTTTCAGTACTTTCATGGTTAACAAATTTCTACCATGACGGACATCTCCCGAAGGGTAATTCTTTTTTAAACTTTCGCTCACCCGTTCATCGAGAGTTTCAATCACTATTGCCAGCTGTTTGGTATCGATGGGTTTATCAACAAAAGGTTTGTAGGCATCTTCGAGCACCTCGTGGACAATGGTTCCAAAAACATCGGCTTCCAGGTTGCTTTTTACCTCATCCGGTTCGTTTAATTGTAAGATGCGTGAAAAATAAAACTGCAAAGGGCACATCACATACTGGTTGAGTGCCGAGGGAGACAAACCTCTATTTCTGAGATTATCAAGTTTTTCTAATACTGTTTTACTTTTTGAAATGGTAATAATATTATCAGCAGGTTGGTTGCCCGGTTCAATTTTCAAATAGTGATGACCAAGATTCAGGTTGGGGTTAACTTTAGCGGTTTCAATTTCCAGCTGAAGCAGAAAACGGCTTTTTTCACCGGATCCAAAATTACCCTCTTCCGAGTTGTACACCAGCACAACCTCTTCAGCTCGCTGCAACAGCCTGAAAAAGTGATAAGCGAAAATGGCATTCTCCTCATCCGGCAGCGGCAAACCAAACTCTTTTCTGATATCGAAAGGGATAAACGAGTCGGTGCTATTGTTTTTTGGCAGCATGCCCTCGTTGGCCGAAAGAATAATCAGTTTCTTAAAATCGAGAAGCCGTGTTTCAAGCATTCCCATAATCTGGATGCCGTTTAGCGGTTCGCCTTTCAAGCTAATTTCCGAACCGGCCAACAGCCGGGTAAATACTTTTTGAAAAACTTTAAGGCTGAAGTAATTTTCGTTGCCACTCACAACCGTTGAGAGTTTTTTCATTACCACCAACAGTGCCGAGAGCTGCTGCGCCATGACAGGGTCTTTTGCATTTACCCGCTCTCCCGAATCGATATCCGTTTCCACCCTGTTTTTAACTTGCAGCAGCAGTTTCATGATGTTATCAAAAAGCGATAAGGCATTTGTATCACGGCGGAACAAAATATCGGCAACCATTTTATCCTCCTCCGAAAAACAGCTCACCACCTGCTTACAGCTCAAAAACTCACGATTAAACGACTTTACTTTTAATACCACCTCTTCGGAAGAGCGCAACAAAAGCTGCAAAGTAGTATTTTGCAACATACTCAAAACAAGCGCCGTGGCGTAATACCGGTTAACCTGTTCGTTTTGACGAACCAGCAAATCGATCCAAAGGGTTAAAAACTGAGGAAGGCTCCCGAGATTCAGCGGGTAACCCATGGTAACATTATAGGTTACTTCGCCCCCGGGAAGAGAAGTTAGCAACGGGATAAGCAACTTTTCATCAGCCATCACGATGGCAGTATCAACAGGCGATTCTTCCGGTTTTAGCTTAGTCCATTGCTCCAACAGCTGCCCGGCAAACTTAACCTGACTTATCTGTTTAGGAGCCGCTACCATTGTAATCTTTTTCTCCCCTTCCACAAGGTTATCTTCAACCCACTGTGGCTGATCAATTTTCAGATTCTTAAAAATCCTTTTCAGTGGCAGACCTGCTTCCTGCCAGGGCAAATCGTACTTTTTAGGATAAATATAGTATTCATCCGTATCCCAAAGAAGGGTTACGGTAAAATTCTTCTTCAAATTACGAATCAGTTTTTCTTCTGCCCGTGTAAGCGCGTTAAATCCGGCAAAAACAAATTGTTTCCAGGGTAGCCTGTTTCCCGATTCAATACTTTCGGCCACCTCTCGATAAATCATCCCTTTCGTTCCCATTCCTTTATCCGCCAACGATTTTTTAAGCAGGTCGTAATATTGAAACAGCTTGTTGTAAAAATCAAGGTAGGCCTTTTCAAAATCGGTGAGGCTTGTGCCATCGGGATGCCAACGCTCCAGCGCCTTGGCTTTAGAGAGGAAAGCAAACAACTCTTTAACATTGGCCAGTGCCCTATCGGCGTCATTAAAATCGCGAAGCATAATGGGTGCCCAGTTGATAAACTCATCGGGGGTTCGTGCATTTTCGCCCTCTAACTTTTAATGAATTTCAAAAGGCTCGAACCC
>CAZKGB010000202.1:0-5292 GCA_964551935.1 uncultured Lentimicrobiaceae bacterium
AAGGGTGTCGAAGGGTGCCGAAGGGTGTCGAGGTGGGGTCAGCAAAAATCATGATTGCAGGCAGGTATAACAAAACAAGGAATTAGTAAATTAAAAAAAAGATTATACACAGTGGAAAAAATTATAAAACAAAATAGCAGAAGAAAACCCGACTGGCTTAAAATTAAAGTTCCAAAAGGAAAAGAGTACGTCGGTGTTAAAGAGATTGTAGAAAAAAACAAACTACACACCATTTGCACCAGCGGCCATTGTCCCAACCTTCACGAATGTTGGGGAAGAGGTACGGCAACCTTGATGATTTTGGGTGATATTTGTACCCGGTCGTGTAAATTTTGTAATGTGAAAACGGGCAAGCCGCTGCCTGCCGATTATGAAGAGCCCAAGAGGATTGCGGAATCGGTAAAGTTGTTAAATCTGAAACATGTAGTGCTTACCTCCGTCGATCGTGATGATATGGATGATTTGGGAGCCGGGATTTGGGCCATGACCATTAAAGAGGTGAAAAAGATAAATCCTCATACTACCATCGAAACACTTACTCCCGACTTTGACGGTCGTGAAGAGTTAATAAAAATGGTAGCCGATGCCGGACCGGAGATTATCTCGCACAACCTCGAAACGATTCGCCGGCTCACACCCCAAACCCGTAGCAGAGCCAAGTATGATGTCAGCCTGAAAACCCTTAAAACCATTGCCAATTTGGGTGTTGTGGCCAAATCGGGGATTATGGTGGGTATCGGAGAAAAACCCGAAGAGGTTTACGAGTTAATGGACGATTTGCTGGCTGTGGGAGTAACGGTACTCACCATTGGCCAATACCTGCAGCCCACCAAAAAGCATTTGGAAGTGGTTGAATACATTACTCCCGAGCAGTTTAAAGAGTATGAACGTGTTGGCCTTGAAAAGGGTTTTAAGTTTGTTGAAAGCGGCCCGTTGGTACGCTCCTCGTATCACGCCGAGAAACACGTGAAAGCATAGGGGCGATGCACGGTTGCAAACCGTGCGACAAAGTCAAATTAATTAATGAAACGACCTACCAGGTTGTTTCCCATCCGCCTTGCCATTTCTTTACACGGGTTTCCACGGAAGTCTTGCTACTCGCGAAGTAGCGCTGTAGTATCCGGGAATTTAACTTCTAAAATCGTTAATCAATATTCGATATTCTTTACTGAACTCCGAATATCGATTAACGAATAATAAATTTAGAAGTAAGTTAAACCACTTCCAAAGTTGTTACTTACAAGCAAATTTCTCCCAATCCAAACCCCGTCACACCGACCCTAGTGGAGGTGTCTCCGACCGAGTCATCCGGGCGGGTGTCTCCTCAGTATCAGGTACATCTTCAGGAAAATCCTTGGTTCCATTACATTGTGCTCGGATAACGAGAATGCAAAACTTGGCGCCATTGTTAGCCTTCGACGCTTTTCTGTACCCTTCGGCACCCTTCGACAAGCTCAGGGTACACGCTCAGGGTACGTACGCAGATACGGCTCAAGCATCAGGCTGTCGATAACCCACAAAAAAAGGCTGCCACTTAGTGGCAGCCTTTTTTATAAGGTGAATAGCTTAAAACTATTTTACAATCATCTTCTTAGAAACTGATTTGTCACCAACGGTTACGGTATAAAAGTAAACACCGGTGTTAAAGTCAGAAACATTTACATTAAAGGTATAAGCACCTGCAGCGTTAGCCATCTCTTGTGATGTGTAAACCTGTTGTCCAAGCATATTGCTGATGGTCAGGTTAATGGCTGTAGCCCGCTGTGTTTTAACAACAATCATGGTGTTGCCGGTGGCAGGGTTAGGCATATTTTGCATTACTTCAAAAGCAACACTGTTAGGATTGGTAATACCAACCGGGAAAGGAGTAACAGGCATGTAAACCATATTATTGTTTACAGGAGCGTGGTTTCCACCGGAAGGTTGTAAGCTGTTTCCTGGCAGGTTATCGGTTTCATACAAAATATGGAAAGTGTTGTTAGCCGGGAACATCGAAGGATAAACACACTCGCTGAAGAGGTGAAGAACATCACCGGTAAGGTCTTCAAAATCGGTATAGATACCTTGTCCGTCAAGCTCGGTACGGCGTGTCCAGATATGGCGATAGTTTTGTGATAACTCAGCATTAGAGAAACCAACAGCCAAACCTGAATAGAAGAAGGTAACAATTTTTGTTCCGTTTTCATCGGTGGTAACAGCCAACTGCGGCATCGTAACCAATGAACCGTAATAAGGGGCAACGCCAACAATGGTGTCATCATCATGAGGTTGTACCCATGCAGCTAACTGACCTGCCAGATATAACGGAGTGCTTTCAATATCTGAAAACATAATTTCGTTGGTAATTTGAGCTGTATCCAACGGAGCCATGGTTTCGTTCCAGTAAATCAAACCATCAGAATAAGGATAATAGCTCCAACCCGCAGCAGGGTCATCATCAATATGAATCTGACGACCAAAAGCAACATGAACCATACCTTCGTCATCAATGGCTACTGCGTTGTATCCGTCACCGCCACCACATCGGGGAAGAGTACCCTCTTCACCGGTAAAGAAAGGCATCGGGCTGTTGTAAAAGGTAACTTTTTCCCAGGTATCACCATTATCGTACGATTTCATTACAAAACCATCTTTAACACCACCAAAAGCAACAAAAGCAATGGTGTCGCCATGAGGAATAGCCCAAGCATAGTCGTCACCACCGTATCCTGATGTATAATCAGAACCCATTCCGTTTAAAACTACATTTTCAGGATCCCAGGTAACACCACCATCATCTGAACGAGAATAAACCAAAGCCATGGTTAAACCGTCATATTCAACACCACTACCAACACAAGCAATAACATGAATGGTTTGATGATTTTCTCCGGAGGTAATCATACGAGGCCATAACAAATCGGGTTCTTCAGCCGGGCCTGCAAGCGTGAAATGTTGCCATTCACCGGTTCCTTTGTTTTCACGATAAGAAAACATAAGTCCGTCGTTTCCTCCGGTATGGGCACAAACGATTTCGCCATTAGCACCGTAAGGAGCATAACTTGGCCAACCCACGCGGGTATCTTCTATACGGGCACTTGGGTCGGGGCCCCAATTGGCTCCGTCAAAATAGTTATAGCCGGTTCCTCTTTCAGGATAATTAGGAACTCCTGTTTCAGCACCTCTTGTCCAGGTAGCACCAATGGTCCCATCGTCATGAACCCAAATACGTTGAGCCATGGTTGAGTTTGATTGCAAATCGTACCAGGTGGTACCAATTACATTATCCACACCTCTTTGGGTGGTAACATAAGGATTTTCGGCTTGCAAATACGGTTTGGGGTCAACCTGTACTGTTTTGGCTTTTGCAACCGTGTTGGCAAGAGCCGATTGTTTTACTACTGAAACCTGTGCCATGGCAGCAATGCCAACGCTAAAGGCCAGAGCGAAAAGTAATAATTTTCTCATAATAAAAAGATTTGTTTAATAAAAATGATTTCAAACTTCAATGCGCAAATATAAAGGGATTTCGATAAAAAAGCAAAATATAATTCCGGATTGTTTAGATTACAAAATATTTAACCTGTAAAATAAGAAGACGTAAAATTGTTAACAACCGTTGCACGAGGTAAACAAAAGTATTTTTTAAATATAATTAGTGCTGCTCAATAGTGGCATTTAGAATCTTATTTCTACTATTTGTGTATTATTTGGCAGAATTCACAAATCACAAAAAACAAATATTTTTACAAAAAAGATTCCCAAAAATTTTAAACAAAAAACTACTTCTGTTTCCTGATTGATTAACTATTTCTTATTTTTTTCTAACTTCGCCAGTGATAGTAAAAAGAGTTAAAACTTAATAAAATGGATAAATCATGGAAAAAAAGAAATTTGCCGTTGTTTTATCAGGGTGCGGTGTTTTTGATGGTGCCGAAATTCACGAAGCCACTATGACCCTGCTGGCTATTAAAGAGGCCGGTGCCGATTATCAATGTTTTGCCCCCGACATACCTCAATACCATGTTATTAATCACCTCACGGGGGAGGAGATGAATGAAAGCCGTAATGTTTTAATCGAATCGGCCCGTATTGCCCGCGGTGATATTAAACCGCTATCGGAATATAAAGCTGAGGAATTTGATGCTTTGATTTTTCCCGGTGGGTTCGGCGCTGCCAAAAACCTCTCCACCGTTGCATTCGATGGTCCTGACGCCAAAGTAAACCCTGAAGTGGAAACTTCGATAAAAAGTACCTTGGCCCTACACAAACCCATCGGGGCTTTATGTATTTCGCCGGCCGTGGTAGCCAAGGTTATCGAAGGGGTAGAAGTTACTATTGGTAACGATCCGGGTACCGCCGAAGCCATCGAAAAGATGGGAAGCAAGCATGTGGTTTCAACCCATGGCATGGTGGTTCACGATCATAAGTACAATGTGTTTACCACCCCCTGCTACATGCTCGATGCCACCATTCTGGATATTAAAGAAGATGCCACGGTGGTGGTGAATGAAATGATGAAGGCATTGGAGAAATAGGAATTCTTATTTTTCAAAGTTTAAACGGTAAAAAGAGGGGGTAAATCCTTTTTCGTAAGTAAACGAGATTTTGATAACCAATTTATTAAAACCCTTACCGGATATAGCCTTTCCCGAGGGTATTGGTTTTATTTAAACGTTTCTAAAAATTGTCTTGCTGTCATTACCGGTAATTTCGATGCTTTGAAGTCTTTCAGATTCCTTGTAATTATAAGGTCCTGGTTATTTTCAATGGCAGTAAAATATTGAAGTCCATCTTCAAAGTCATTGAATGAATCATCGTTCAATGCTATCCCTATTATTTTGTCGTCCAGTGGTAAAACATTAACTATTAATGTTAGTTTTCGTAATATTTCTTTAGTTTTCCTGATGTCTATTTGACGCAATAAAATATAACTCGTATTCGCAATAGTTAATGACGAAATATTAAGCTCGATGATTTTCCGGTCTGCTAATGAAAAAAGTTCTGCTGATTCATCATAAAAAGGTTCTCTGCGAGATAATAAATCTATGATGACATTTGTGTCAATAAAAAGCTTTTTCACTTGTATTTCTCTTTTAAATAGTCAGCGTATTCATTCTTGTAATCAAAGTCAGGGGGGAGGTCAATCACACCGCTCAAACTTTCAACAAGAGGAGTAACAGATTTTTTATTATTGCTATCTTTTTCTCTTGTCAAACTGTCGAGATACGATTCAATCATTTTTGATAAACTAATTTTTTGACTTTTAGCATAAATTTTCGCTCTCTCTATCACACTCTCATTTAATCTTAA
>CAZKGB010000203.1:0-5253 GCA_964551935.1 uncultured Lentimicrobiaceae bacterium
ATGCTTCGCAGATACTTTTTTATGATCAGGATTTTGAGGTGGTTGGCATTGATGAAGCCCAGTTTTTCGATGATGAACTTATTTCGGTTTGCGATGAGTTGGCCAACAGGGGTAAGCGGGTAATTGTTGCCGGGCTTGATATGGATTTTACCGGAAAACCGTTCGGGCCCATCCCGAAGTTAATGGCCATTGCCGAGTATGTTACCAAAGTGCATGCCATCTGTATTCGATGTGGCAATCTGGCTCACTATTCGCATCGAAAGGCAAAGGATGATCAATTGGTTTTGTTGGGCGAAACGGATGCTTACGAACCGCTTTGCAGAAAATGCTTTATTGAAGCTACCATGAAAAAGTAATGTTGAAGAGGGCGGTTTTCTACCTTTTTACACTTGTTTTATTGTAATCCCCTGAGTATGCTTTGTGATGCAATGGTCTGGTTCATTACACCCTTCACAATAGAGGTTACTCATATCTAAGCGCTTCGATGGGGTCGAGCGATGCAGCTTTGTAAGCCGGAATAATTCCTGAAATTAACGCCACAAAAAAGGTCAGTGCCAATCCGCTAACTATCCATAGCCATGGGATAATAAACGGACTGTTGGTAAAGTAGGAAATAGCATTACCGGCCAAAATACCTGCCACCACACCCAGTACACCGCCAATTTGAGCAATAACAACCGACTCGGCTAAAAACTGGTTTCTGATGGTTCGCCGCGTAGCTCCCAGTGCTTTGCGGATTCCTATTTCGCGTGTTCTTTCGGTTACCGATACCAACATGATGTTCATCAACCCGATACCGGCACCAAAAAGGGTTATCAACCCGATAAAGGTAGCGCCCAGTTGAATTTTCCAGGTAAGGCCGATAAGCATGCTGGCAATGTTGTCGCTTTTGGAAATGGCAAACGAGTTGTCATCGTTAAGTTTATCTTTTCTAATAATACGAAAAAGGCCTGTGGCTTCACCAATAGCTGCTTCCATTAAATCGCC
Source organism: uncultured Lentimicrobiaceae bacterium (assembly GCA_964551935.1). Classification (GTDB taxonomy): domain Bacteria; phylum Bacteroidota; class Bacteroidia; order Bacteroidales; family F082; genus B16-G9. The sequence goes on from CAZKGB010000203.1 coordinate 988, forward strand.
ATCGGACACTAAAACGCTGATGTTGTAATTCATGTTAGGCCTTGAAAAATATACTCTTACATTGCTTACCGGTACAATACACGATTTATCGCCTGAAAACCCGATGGAGGAGCCACGCTCTTTGAGCACTCCAACCACTTTATATTTTCCGGCTCCAACCGAAATAACTTTTCCAACAGGATCGGGTTCGTTGGGAAACAGTTTCCCGGCAATTTCTGAGCCTATTACCACCACATGTCCGTTGTTTTCAATATCGGTTTTGGTAAGGTTTCTGCCCGCGGCAATTTCCAATCCTGCTGAGGCAATATAATTTTCGTCGGCACCCATAACCTGAATGTTCGGGTTGGTTTTTACCGATTTGTATTTTAAAGTGGCGATTCCGGTACCCCGGGTAAATATTGAAACTTTGGCCGGAAAGTGATACTGTTTCTTGAAATCGGTTGCCTGTTGAAAAGAGATGGGTTCGAAAGATTTGGGTTTGTTTCGATGGCCGCCAATGTGTACTCGCAACTCACGGCTTTGAATGTTAAAGGTGTTGGAGCCCATCATCGAAAAGTTATCGTTTAGAAAATATTTCATGGTGTCGATGGCCGTAAGAATGCCCACCAGCGCCATAATTCCAAAAGCGATAATACTTACGGTAAGAATGGTTCGCAGCCAATGCCCTTTAATGGACTGCAAAGAGATTTTGATGTTTTCATAAACGAGTCGGAAGTTAGCCATGGTTCAGTTTGTTAATCTTCTTTTTCACCGTACGCCAAATCACCGGCATCACCCAGCCCGGGAACAATGTAAGCTTTCGCGGTTAACTCATCATCGATGGCGCCAATCCACAAGGTCAGGTTTTTGGTTGAAAACGACTTTTTAATGGTTTTTATTCCCTCTTCGCTGGCCAGTACGCAAACAATATGAATGTGTTTGGGAGTTCCCTTTTCAAGGATGCCTTTTAATGAAGCCACGATGGAACCCCCTGTTGCCAGCATGGGGTCGCTTAAAATAAGTACTTTATCCTGAATACCGGGCGACGAAACGTAATTGAGTTTAATCAGGAAATCCTCATCGGCATCGTATTTCCGGTAGGCCGAAATAAAGGCGTTTTCAGCCCCGTCGAAAAAATTGAGCATGCCCTGATGCAGCGGAAGCCCTGCCCGTAAAATGGTTGCCAGTACAGGCTGTTCGGCCAATACACTCATGTGAGCTTCTCCCAGCGGTGTTTCAACATCACGGTTTTTGTACTCTAACTCCTTGCTGATTTCGTAAGCGAAAATTTCGCCTATACGTTCTAAATTACGTCTAAACCGCAAACGGTCTTTTTGTATCGAAACATCACGAAGTTCAGCTAAAAACGTATTAAAAACAGAGTTTCCTTTTCCAATTTCCTTAATCATAATTGCAATAAATCAATGGTCTGTATAATTGAATGAACAAAGTTAAGGTAATTTAGTTGCATACAACGAAAAAAGCCGACGATTTCTCGTTGGCTTTTAGTAGCGGGGGCAGGACTTCCCGAATTATCATTCGGGACAGGCTTCTCGTCCTGCCTTAACTTAAAGTATTACTTCTTCACAAAAAAAAGACTGCCATTATCTGACAGTCTTAATTTTCTAAGTAGCGGGGGCAGGACTCGAACCTACGACCTTCGGGTTATGAGCCCGACGAGCTACCACTGCTCCACCCCGCAATATTGTTTTATTTGGGAGTGCAAAAATATATTTTGTTTCTTTGCAAAACAAGTTTTTCTGAAAAAAATATTTTTTATGCATAAAGCGGGCTTTGTAAATATAATCGGGTATCCCAATGTTGGGAAATCAACCCTGATGAACGCGCTGGTTGGCGAGAAGTTATCGATTATTACATCGAAAGCTCAAACAACCCGTCACCGGATAATGGGAATTGTTAATGGCGACGATTTCCAGATTGTCTATTCCGATACTCCCGGAATTGTCAGGAATCCGGCCTATAAAATGCACGAGTACATGAATAAATTCGTGGAATCGGCCCTGGTTGATGCCGATATTATTTTGCTCATGACCGAAGTAGGGATGAAATTTGAAGAAAACGAGATCATCGATAAAATTGTTCGTTCATCAACATCCGTTATTTTATTAATTAATAAAATTGACCTTTCCAGCCAGGAACGGATAACAGCCGAGATGGCTTATTGGCAGGAAAAAATCCCGAAGGCGGAAGTTATTCCGGTATCGGCTTTGCTGAAGTTTAATGTTGAAAAGGTGTTTGATACCATTTTGGATAAAATTCCCGAAAGCCCGCCATACTTTCCTAAAGATGAACTTACCGATAAGTCGATGAGGTTTTTCGTGTCGGAAATCATCCGTGAAAAAATTTTCCTGAATTATAAAAAGGAGATTCCCTATTCCACCGAGGTGGCGGTTGAGTCGTATAAAGAGGAGGATAATCTGGTTAGGATTTATGCTTACGTTTACGTGATTCGCGAATCGCAAAAAGGTATTATTTTAGGCCACAAGGGTGAACGGATAAAACGAGTTGGTACACAGGCTCGTGAAGATATCGAGAAGTTTATTGACAAAAAAGTGTTTCTCGAGCTGCGTGTAAAAGTTAACAAGGACTGGCGCGACAGCGACCAACTCCTCAGCCGCTTTGGCTATAGCGAAGGGGTTTAACGTGCGTAGGGGGGGAAGTGAAAAGAGAATGACAAAATATGATTGTGTACTCCATGTTAAAACCGTTTGGAATCTGACAATTAATTGCATTTTTTTTGCCGGAATTCCGAAATAAAAAAAAGCGTATTATAAATTGTTGTTCTGCCACTCAAAAACTTGAGTATCTTTGCGAAAAATTTCAGCAGCCTGTTTTATCTATCTTGTTTGAACCTTGCTGAAAAATATTCTAAAGGATTTTTATTATGAAAAATATATTAGCCATTGTTGGACGGCCTAACGTTGGAAAATCGACCCTTTTTAACCGGTTCACCCAATCGAAAAGTGCCATTGTTGAGTCGGTAAGCGGTGTTACGCGCGATCGGATTTATGGCGAAAGCGACTGGAACGGCTACGACTTTTCGGTAATTGATACCGGCGGATACGTGGAAGGCTCTGACGATACTTTTGAAAAAGAGATTAGCAAGCAGGTGATGTTTGCCATCGATGAAGCAGATGCCATCGTTTTTGTGGTTGATGCGCGTGAAGGGATAAGTCCGCTTGATCAGGATGTTGCCGTTTTGCTGCGCAAAGCAAAGAAAAAAGTTTTCGTGGCCGCCAACAAGGTCGATACACCTAACCTTTCCGATATTGTGGGTGAGTTTTACGCGCTGGGGCTGGGAGAGGTGTTTCCCGTATCGGCGGTAACCGGAAGTGGTACCGGCGATTTGCTGGATGAGGTGGTTAAAGTTTTTCATAAAGATACCGAGGAAAACGAAGAGTCGGAGTTGCCGCATTTTGCCGTGGTCGGCCGCCCTAACGTTGGCAAATCATCGTTGGTAAATACCCTGTTGGGCGATGAGCGCAACATTGTTACCCCCATTGCCGGAACCACCCGCGATACCATCAATACACGTTATAAAGCGTTTGGTTTGGACTTTATGCTGATGGATACCGCCGGGTTAAGAAAAAAGGGCAAGGTGTACGAAAACATCGAGTTTTATTCCACGCTGCGAACCATTCGTGCCATCGAGAGTTCCGATGTTTGCATTGTTATGGTAGATGCCCAAAGTGGGGTTGAAAAACAAGATGTAAATATTTTTCATCTGGCAGTTAAAAACCGAAAAGGAGTGGTGGTGGTGGTTAACAAATGGGACCTGATAGACAAAGAAACCAATACTCATTTGACTTTCGAGGCTCAGATTAAAGAGCGGTTTGCCCCGTTTACCGATGTTCCGGTTATTTTTACTTCGGTAAAAGAGAAGCAGCGTATTTACAAAGTTCTCGAGACGGCCATGGATGTTTACAAAAGGCGAAATACGAGGATTCCTACTGCCAAACTTAACGATTTTCTGTTGCCGCTTATCGAGAACAATCCGCCTCCCATGGGCTCGCGCGGCCGCTACATAAAAATAAAATATACCATGCAGCTCAAAACACAAACCCCACAGTTCGTGTTTTTCTGCAATCTTCCCGACGATGTTAAAGAAAACTACAAGCGCTTTTTGGAGAACCAAATTCGCCAAGAGTACGATTTTCACGGGGTACCCATCCAACTCTATTTTAGAAAGAAATAATGGCTGATTCGGTACGCATCGATAAATGGCTCTGGGCTGTTCGGCTGTATAAAACACGCACCCAGGCTTCT
>CAZKGB010000204.1:0-5244 GCA_964551935.1 uncultured Lentimicrobiaceae bacterium
CCCAGCTTTGAATTATTAATATTCTGCCAAAAAATACACGAATATTAGAATTAAGACACTAAGGAGGTTTTGTGTAATTTAGTGCCCCGGTTTTGATAAACAACTTTCAAATTACTTAGATTAACTGATTTTGCAACAATCCATAAAAATAAAGAGCATTTATACCATAGGGCTGGTTGCTATGGCATTCTATTTTATAGGAATTTACACCGACAGTTTTATTGTACGGATGATTACCAAACCATTGCCGATTGTTACCATGCTGGTTTTACTCAAACCGATAAACCACTATTCAAGATTTATTTTTTCAGGTTTACTTTTATCGGTAATTGGAGATTTATTGCTGGAGTACGATGCCTCGCTATTTATTTACGGACTAATTGCTTTTATGCTGGCACACATAACCTACATTGTTGCATTCTTCAAACGCAGTAAACGGATAGCTCCTATTCCCCTAGCTCTATTAATGATTTTTGGTATTGTGATTTACTGGCTGCTCTATCCGGGATTAGGCAATATGGCTCACCCGGTGTTGATTTACATCATTGTTATATTAATAATGAGTTGGCGAGCCACTGCACAAGGCAATTTCAATAAAAATTCCATCTATGCCGTTGCCGGTTCAATTCTGTTTGTTACCAGTGACAGTTTAATAGCCCTTAATAAGTTTTACGTCGAAATTGAATATCACCGCTATTTAATCATGTTAAGCTATTGGGCAGCACAAAGCTTGATGTTTTATTCTGCTTTTGCTGATCAACCGGAAGAAAAACACCCGGCATAACAGGTCGAAATAATGATTTCCCAATTTTACCATTCCTTCTAAAAAAAATTTATCTTTGCAGCCGTTTTAAACCAAAATAAAGCATCGTTCTTATGTTATACCGCAGACACCTCCGTATTAAAGCCCTTCAAGCACTTTATTCTTTTTATACCGGTGGTTCCGACGACTTAGTCAAAGGTGAAAAAGAACTTCTGAACAGCATCAGCAAGGTTTACGAGCTCTTTATTTGGCAGCTTTCGTTTATGGTTGAAGTAAAACGTTTTGCCGCCATGCGTCTGGAAGAGAATAAGAAAAAGTTTTATCCCACCGAGGAGGACTTAAATCCAAACCTTAAATTTGTTAATAACCGGGTACTTAATTACATTGAGAATAATAGAGATTTTCAGCGTAAGGAAGAGTTATTTAAAGTAAACTGGGCAGGTGAGCAAAATATGATTCGGAAGTTTAATAAAGAGATGCGAGAGTCGGAATACTTTAAAAAATACATGAATAACGGAAAAGATTCGTTGGAAGATGACAAACTCTTTATGATTAAGTTTGTTGACCTGCAACTTTCGCGTTACGATTTATTGCGCTCTTTTTATGAAGAGAAGAGTGTATATTTTACTGACGGGTACGATTTGGTTACCATACTTCTGATAAAGTTTGTTGACACCCTTTCTAATAAAAATGATGAACTTTCATCACTTCCGGAAATATATAAAGTAAGTCCTGCTCAAAGCAACGATGACAAGGATTTTTTGCGAAAGCTTTACAGAAAGGTGATTTTGGAAAACGATGAGCTGGACGAAATTCTTAAAAGTCGTACTAAAAACTGGGATTACAACCGGATACCCTTGATGGATTTGTTGCTGCTCAAAATGGCCATTGTTGAGCTTACTGAAATGCCAACAGTTCCTGTTAAAGTAACCCTGAACGAATACATCGAGCTGGCAAAGTACTTCTCAACATCAAAAAGTAAAACCTTTGTAAACGGGGTTCTCGATAAACTAATTCGCAATTTTAATGAGGAAGGTAAAATTAAAAAACTGGGGCGCGGATTGGTTGATTAACACACTGATTTCAGAAAAAAGTATTTGTTTTAATAAATAGTATAATGAACTTCAGAAAAAAACAATAATGCCTCAATCGATTAGTAATTATCAAAACTTAAGAATTCTTATTGCAGAGGACGATGAGCTAAGCTATCTTTACATTAAGATTATTTTGAAAAGCATTACCGATAACTTTATTCGGGTAAAAACCGGCGAGGAAGTTTTACAGTGCCTTGAGTCGGAACCTATTGATATACTTTTGTTAGATGTTAATTTACCCGATGTTTCGGGCTTGGAAGTGGCAAAGGTTCTTTTTGAAAAGTACCCATCATTGGGAATTATATTAAACTCGGCTTTTTCGTTGGAAGACGAACGGGAAGATGCCATGAAAAAAAGTAATTTCCAGTATCTTAACAAACCGCTTCAGAAGGAAAAAATGCTTGCCGCCATTGAAAAAGTTTTGAATTCTGTTGCTCACAACTAATTTATCTGTATTTTCGGGCAAAAATAAAGCGTAGTTAATGTCCAAAACTCAGCAACAGCCCACTTTGTTGGAATCGTTAATTCCCATTCTTTTTTTAATTATTATGCTATCTTTAAACGTGTTGTTTTGGAACGATACGTTAGAGGGAGCAAACCAGGTTGCCCTGATGTCGGCTGCAGCATTATCAGGTCTATTGGGGCTTAAAAACGGTTTTACCTGGATTACAATGCGGCAACAAATTGTTAAATCGATTGCCACTGCCATGCCTGCCATTTTAATTCTGCTTTTTATTGGAGCCCTTGCAGGAACATGGCTTATCAGTGGTGTGGTACCGGCTCTTATCTATTACGGGCTTGACATTTTACACCCTTCAATATTTTTATTTGCTGCGGTAGTTGCCAGCGGAATTGTATCGTTGGCTACAGGTAGTTCGTGGTCGACCATTGCCACCATCGGGGTGGCGCTGCTTGGCATTGGAAACGCCATGGGTTTTAATGAGGCAGTGGTAGCCGGAGCCATTATTTCCGGAGCCTATTTTGGCGATAAAATCTCCCCTTTGTCCGACACTACTAATCTCGCTCCTGCTGTTGCCGGAACCGATTTGTTTACACACATTAAATACATGCTTTACACCACGGTACCATCCATGACCCTAACATTAATTATCTTTTTGGTGATGGGATTTTCGAAAGATGCCACGGTATCAGTAGCCCACATAAACCAGGTGCAACAAGCCATTAGCGAAACCTTCGTTATTACACCCTGGCTATTTTTAGTCCCTGCCATTTTATTTACCATTATCGTTTTAAAAGTTCCCCCTCTGCCTGCCCTGGGAACCGGCGTGTTGCTGGGAGGCGCTGCCGCCATCATCTTTCAACCTCAAATTATTAAAGATTTATCGGCGGTTCCACACAACTACTTTAAAGCTTCTTACATTGCTGTTATGCAAGCTATTTATGGCGATACTGCTATTAACACCTCCAACCCGGCTATGAACGATCTTTTTACTGCCGGTGGAATGGCGGGCATGTTGCAAACCATCTGGCTGATTATTTCTGCCATGGTGTTTGGCGGCATTATGGAGGCCAACGGAATGCTCAAAAAAATTACGCGTTCGATTCTGCTGTTGGTAAAAAAAGACTCTTCACTTATCGCCTCCACAACCTTTTCGTGTATATTTTTTAATGTTACCGCTTCCGATCAATATATTTCGATAGTTGTACCCGGTGAGATGTATCATGATGCATACAAAAACAGAAACTTAAAACCTGAAGTGTTAAGCCGAACCCTTGAAGACTCGGGGACGGTAACCTCTGTTTTGGTTCCTTGGAATACCGGCGGTGCCACGCAGTCCAGGGTGTTGGGTGTACCCACTCTTTCGTACCTTCCTTATGCCTTTTTTAATTTAATAAGCCCGTTAATGACCTTGCTGTTTGCCTACTTGAATATCAGAATCAGACGGTATAAAGATGACAAGAAATCAGCTTCACCCGTAAACTCCACCGGTAAACAGGTTGTTGAATAATATTGGTTGTACAAACCTATATAATTTTTAATTTTATACTTTCGTACATTCTCGTTTTCTTTTTACCTTCACACTTCAAATTAACGACCAAAAAAAGGAGGATAAAATGTTAGATCAATTACGTTTGGAAGATGTTTTGTTTCTTGACATCGAGACCGTTCCGGGAACTCCCGATTTTAATTCACTCCCGGAAGAGATGCAAAAACTGTGGAATAAAAAAGCGGCAATAATAGGCCGTAACGAGCCTGAACAGACACCCGAAACACTCTACTCAAGAGCCGGTATTTATGCTGAGTTTGGAAAAATTGTTTGTATTTCATGTGGATTTATAAGTGGAAACGGCTTTCGGGTTCGATCGTACTACAGCGATAAAGAAACGCTTTTGCTCAAGGAATTTGCAAGCCTGCTTAACCGAAGTTATAAAGGGCAGCGTTATCTGCTCTGCGGGCATAACAGCAAAGAGTTCGATATTCCCTATATTGCCCGCCGCATGTTGGTAAACGGGCTAAAACTTCCTGAAATATTAAATGTGGCAGGAAAAAAACCCTGGGAAGTCCGGCACCTCGATACCATGGAATTGTGGAAGTTTGGCGACTATAAACATTACACTTCGCTGGAATTGTTGGCAACAATTTTTAACATCCCCACTCCTAAGGATGATATCGACGGGAGCCAGGTAGGAGAAGTTTATTGGAAAGATAAAGATTTGGATAGAATAGCCGCTTATTGCGAAAAAGATGTTCTTACCACAGCACAGTTGCTGCGGCGCTATCTTGGAATGCCACTCATAAAACCGGAGTTTGTAGTGAGGGTTTAATAAGAAAAAAATGATTGACACCATCATAACTAAGCTTTCAAAAGAGGATATAAAAGCTATAAAATTCGAGTGCAGAACCGGTTACATTTTGGCCATCATGCTATTTCTAATTGGTCTGCTAATGGTTTTTACTGCAACGAAAACGATGAAGTCCTCTTTAATTTTGCCCCTCGCAGCGATTACCTGATAAATGTAGAACTTAAAAATTCCAAAATCACCCCCACAATGTAGGCTATAGCAATACAAAGTTGCATAAAGTAAAATTAGTGTTAATTTTGAGCCTTAAAATAATAAACGATTGCACGGAATAACACAATTAGTCATGCCGCCCAACCGTTGGAAATTTAAACTCAATAAAAAAATATCATGAAAAAAGTTAGTTTATTATTTTTTGTTTTGCTTTTGGGCACCTTTTTAAAAGCACAAGACATTACAGCCATTGCTCCCGACACTATTAAAACCGGTAAGTTTGAAAAACAATACGGAAACGTGTTGATAAAAGGTCAGTTTGTCGACTCCAAAAAAACCGGAAACTGGATGGTAGTTTACAAATCAGGACTGCTGCACATATTGGAGCAATATAAAAACGATAAAAGAGAC
>CAZKGB010000205.1:0-5178 GCA_964551935.1 uncultured Lentimicrobiaceae bacterium
TTCTTTTTCTTTTATGTATTCAATGTTGTAGTGCCAGTCGGGGACGTGCGTGTAGTTGGGTTTTGACGAAAATTGCATGTACACCCTTGAATATCCCTGATACATCTGCCAGCTAATGCCGTTTTTAACTTCACGATAACGGGTGTCAACCCAGGTGTTTGCTGTTGATAGTGAGTGAGTATTCCGGTAAGCAAGAAACGGGCTTATCCTTAATGTTATTGTGTTTTGGGCATCTTGAAGTGTGTAGCGAATTAAGATGCGGTCTTCGTTTTTTGAAAAGATAAATTCTTTAACAAAAACGATTTGTCCCAAACGATAGGTTATTTTAGGATTGGGTTCCGACTCGAAATCCCGGATGTATTTGTGTCCTTTCGGAAAGATGACGCCGCCGGCAAACATGCGGGCACTGATGTGAAATTCGTAGTTGTTGGAGGTAATGGTTTCATCCAGAGCTGATAACAATACATGGTTTTTGTCGTCGATGAGCGGCTGGGGAACAATTAATAATCCGTGATATTTACGGGTGTTGGTGTTAATAATAGTGGAGCTTGCATAGCTGCCCGCCCGGTTTGTCCTTAATAATTCCTTCGATAACGAATATTGAAGGTTTATTAATTGGGTTTTGTCAAAATGTATATAGCTCATATCCTATCTTTTTCGTGTCTTTATCTAAACTTAATAATTGTTGCAAAGATAATTAAATCAGGCGATTTAAATGTCTCAACCTGTTACATTTTAGAAAGGTTAACAATTCGTTAACATTAAAAAATAATATGGTTTTATTAAGCCGGTTTATCAATCGTTTGCACTGTAAAAATAACTATAATTGTATTTTTTTTGTTCAGGTTATGAGAAAAATTGTTTTGTCGGGGTTATTGCTGTTGGTATTCATGGTGTCAGCGTTGGCTCAGGGTGTTAAAAAGCCTCTTGACCACTCGGTGTACGATGGTTGGAAAGAATTAAAAAATCAGGTAATTTCCAATAACGGGGAGTGGCTGGGGTATGAAATTGATCCCCAGCAAGGTGACGGGATACTTTATCTGTATAACGTCGAAAGTGGAGAATATGATTCTGTGAGCAGGGGAGCCCACCCTCAATTTTCTCCACTTAACAGTTGGGTGGCTTTTTCCGTTAAACCGCCGTTTAATAAGGTTCGCCAGGCTAAACTAAAAAAGACGAAGAAGGAGAAGATGCCCAAAGATTCGATAGGAATTTGGTTGTTGAAAAGTAGAAAGGTGGTTAAGTATGCCGGGCTAAAAAGTTATAAAGTGGCTAAAAAAAATTCGGACTGGCTGGCGGTGTATCTCGAAAATGTTAAACTGCCCAAGGGTACAGCTGTTGCTGATAGTACGGCCGACATCAAAGAAAAAGTTTCTAAAAAGAAAAGAGATAAATTTTTTAAAAAAACCGGCCGGCTGCTGGTGTTAAACCCCGCTGAGGGTGATTCCATTCTTTTTAATAACGTGAGTAAATACGCCTTGTCAGAAAATGGCGCAATCTGTGCCATGTTGCAGCTGTCAGGCGATAGCATCGATTCGGTAAAAGTTATTGTGTACAATACTTTGCAACATCGGGTTAAAGAGTTGTTTTTTGAACCGGGTTTTTCTCAAAATATCTTGCCGGACCGCCGGGGCAATCAGGTGGCATTTACCTATTCGGCTGATACCGCTAAAAACAAGGCTTTCGGATTATACTATTACGATTTGAAGAGAAATAAACTTGTTGATGTTTCGGGCAGCCATTTTGATAAATTGCATCAAGGGTGGTCGGTTAGTCCCCATGGCTCTCTTTTTTTTAACGAAGCAGGCGATGAACTCTGTTTTGGTCAGGCACCCAAGCCCGAACCGGAACCTGAAGATACATTAACCAAGGATGAAAAGGTGAGTCTTGATATATGGACCTGGCACGATGAATACCTCCAGCCCATGCAGAAACTTCGTAAAAAGAAGGAGCTGGAAAGAAGTTTTAAAACGATTTTCTATCCTAAAAGTAAAAGGGTTGTTCAGCTCGAAGATGAGAACCTGGAATCGGTGTTTATCGATAAGAAGGCAACCGGTAAATACTCGCTGGCAGAAAATAACAAACCATACAGAATAATGACCTCCTGGGATGCTTATTGGTACAAGGATGTCTATCGGGTCAACCGTCAAACCGGTGAGCGGAAACTTATATTAAAGAAAGTTGATTCAAGAGTGTTGCTTTCACCCAATCAGCAGTTTGTGCTATGGTATAATAGGCAGGACAGCAGCTGGAACAGTTACAGCATTAAAAAGGGAAAGAGTATTAACTTAACTGAAAACAGCAACGTGGCTTATTACAATGTTTTAAACGATATCCCATGCGCTGCTAACCCTTATGGTTTTGCCGGATGGACAAAAAACGGCAGGGCTGTTGTTTACGACCGTTACGACTTGTGGCTGCTCGATCCGGCGGGAAAACAGGAGGCTGAAAATTTAACAAAATTCTTTGGCAGGAAACACAATCTTACCTTTCGCTATTTGAAACTGGACAGCGATGCCCGCTTTTTGCCGGAGGAGATGTTATTGACAACCTTTAACGATAGAAATAAAAAAGCCGGGTTTTATCATCTGAACCTGACATCAGGTTCGCTGCAAAAACTCATTTTAAACGATTATATGTATGGTAGCGTTAAGAAAGCTAAAAAGGCTGATGTTATTTGCTGGACAAAACGGTCGTTTACCGATTATCCCGATTTGTATGTGACCAATTTGCGTTTTGATAATCCCACCAAAGTTACCAATACCAATCCTCAACAAAAAAACTACCTGTGGGGAACGGTTGAGTTGGTCAGCTGGGTAACCTTCGATGGCGATTCGATGCAGGGGCTTCTTTATAAACCCGAAAATTTTGATTCCGCCAAAAAATACCCGATGATGGTTTATTTTTATGAAAGGTATTCCGACATGCTGCACCGTCATTACGTGCCTAAGCCCATTCGTTCGGTTATTAACTTTACCTATTACGTGAGCAACGGATATATGGTTTTTATTCCTGATATAAAATACAAAACCGGCTATCCCGGGCCGTCGGCCTTTAACTGTATCGTCAGTGGTACACAAGCCATGTGCAACCGATATCCCTATATCAATAGAAAAAAACTCGGTATTCAGGGACAAAGTTGGGGAGGGTATCAAACGGCTTATCTTATTACCCAAACCGACCTGTTTGCCGCCGCCGAAGCAGGTGCCCCCGTGAGCAACATGACAAGTGCTTATGGCGGGATTCGTTGGGGATCGGGGATGAGCAGGGCGTTTCAGTACGAGCAAACGCAAAGTCGCATTGGTGGCGACTTGTGGGATAAACTTCCGCTTTATATACTCAACTCACCCCTCTTTTTTGCTCCACGGGTGAACACCCCCTTGTTAATTATGCACAACGACAACGACGGTGCCGTACCGTGGTATCAGGGTATCGAATATTTTAATGCCTTGCGACGTTTGCGTAAACCGGTTTGGATGCTGGTGTATAACGGTGCTCCGCACAATCTGAAACGCCGTGCCGACGAAAAAGATTTAACCCGACGGATGCAGCAGTTTTTTGATTTTTACTTAAAAGACGCCTCCGAGCCTGTGTGGATGCGGAAAGGAATACCGGCAACCAAAAAAGGAAAAGAGTTTGGCTTTGAAACCAAGTAGATTTATGCTTTGTGCCATGAGGGATTTTGTTACTTTTACCGACCGGTTAATGAATTTACAACAAGGTATAAATTCGATAATCAAAATGATTAAAGCCTGTCTGCCTGTTTATCCTTTTAAAGAGGAGAGTAAGGCCGGTCCTCAAGTAGACATGAAATAACGAAAAAAAAATCAAATTATTTAATCAATCTTACACACATGAAAAATTCACACAAGTATTTAATGATGATGGCATTTATGATGATGCCGGGTTTTTTACTAACCACCTACGCTCAAAAATCAGTCATGCTAAAGTACAACCTTAAAAACGGAGATAAATTTATTTCAACCATGGCCATGAACCAGGAAATTGATATGGATGTGCAGGGTCAGTCGATGGTAATCAATCAGGATATGGATTTTGAGTTTGGCTATTCCGTGTCGGATGTTGTTGCCGACAGTTTTGATTTGCACACGACCATCAACGCCATTAAAATGAATCAGTCGGTGATGGGGATGGAGATAAAATACGACTCGAAGGATACCTCTACTTATAACAATGCTATGGTAGGGACAAAAATTTCTGATCAGATGAATAAACTCATTGGACAGGAAATTATCTCAACAACCAGTGTTGATGGAAATGTTGGAACCATCGATCTGGGTGACCTTGACAAAGATAATGAGGTTGCAGGCAACATGAAAAGCAGCTTTAGCCAGGCTGTTTATCCTAATCATAAAGTTAAAATTGGCGAGTCGTGGGAAAATGATATTACCACCAGTGGTATTGCCGAAATGAGTATGCACATTACTTACACTCTTACCAAAGCTACCAGAAAACAGGCCTTTATTGAGGTAAAAGGTACAATTGACTCTCCGGATGCTACCACGAAATTAAAAGGTACTATCTCGGGCGAAATGATTGTCGACAGAAAAACCGGATGGGTAACACACTCCACGTTTGATCAGGATTTTGAAATGCAGATGGAACAGCAGGGTATGAGCTTCCCGGCAACCATCTCCGGTACCTATGAAATCGACTCACAAAAGGTAAAGTAGGGCCTTAACCGAAACAATATTTTTGCCGCTGCCATTCAAAATAGAATTTGAATGACAGCGGCATTTTTTTTAGATGTGCAGGAATGGTGGTTTTTGTGAATAAGATTGTATATCCGACTATTAAGAGGCGCTGAAATCAACTCTGTTATACTATGTTCCCTCTCCCTGCGCTATCATGCCGCTCCCGATGCAGATTCTCTCATCGGTATCGTAAAGAACGGCAAATTGGCCCGGAGCAATACCTGATATTTTTTTGTCGGATAAAATATGAATCCCGCGGTCATCTCTTATTAGTTTACCCCGAGTAAACTCAGGTTGATGACGAATTTTGAATTTGATATCCGACAGACCTGAATAGTCGTGATTCGGATTTAAAAGATGGAGGCTTTCCAGCCGGATCTTATCATCGTATTGGGCGATGGGATCGTAGCCGTTTGAAACGTAGATTATATTTTTTTCAATGTCCTTTTTAACGACAAACCAA